>SPCO01000154.1 GCA_004525275.1 Thermomicrobiales bacterium
CCGCTACACTGCCGCCTCGTGACCATCCCCCAGGACCGCTTGCGCAATTTCTCGATCATCGCCCACATCGACCACGGCAAGTCGACGCTGGCCGATCGATTGCTCGAGTTGACCCACACCATCGACGCCCGGCAGATGACCAGCCAGGTCCTCGATTCGATGGATCTCGAGCGCGAGAAGGGGATCACGATCAAGGCCCGGGCCGTGCGTCTCGAGTACGTCGCCCAGGACGGTCTGACCTATGGCCTCAACCTCATCGATACGCCCGGCCATGTCGACTTCGCGTATGAGGTCAGTCACAGCCTGCAGGCCTGCGAGGGCGCGATCCTGGTCGTCGATGCGACCCAGGGCATCGAGGCCCAGACGCTCGCCAACGTCCACCTCGCGATGCGCGAGAACCTCACGCTCATCCCGGTCCTCAACAAGATCGATCTACCGTCGTCGGACCCGGAAACGATCATGGACGAACTGGAGAACGTACTGGCCATCCCGCGCGAGGAGGTGATCCTCGCCTCAGCCAAGGACGGCACCGGTGTCCCCGAGATCCTCGAGGCGATCGTGGCCCGGATCCCCGCTCCCAAGGGCGACCCGAAGGCGCCGCTCAAGGGTCTCATCTTCGATAGCCACTACGACGCCTACAAGGGTGTCATCGTCTACGTCCGTCTCGCCCAGGGGACGATCCGGCACGGCGAGCCGGTTCGCCTGATGGGCAGTGGCGTCACCGCGGAGCCGCTGGAATTGGGAGTCTTTCGGCCCCAGCTCGTGCCGGTCCGCCAGCTCGTCGCCGGCGAGGTTGGCTACGTCGCGACCGGGCTCAAGAGCGTGCGCGACGCGCAGGTCGGCGACACGGTCACGAGCGCGACGCACCCCGCGACGGACCCACTCCCCGGGTACCAACCAGCCAAGAGCCTTGTCTTCGCGGGCATCTACCCGGTGTCCGGAGAGGACTACCCACTCCTGCGCGACGCCCTTGAGAAACTCCACCTCAACGATGCAAGCTTCACCTACACCCCCGAGAGTTCCGTGGCCCTGGGCTTTGGGTTTCGCTGTGGATTCCTTGGGTTGCTCCACATGGAGATCGTCCAGGAGCGACTCGAGCGCGAATTCGACCTGGCTCTCATCGCCTCGGCGCCATCGGTCGAATACCACGTCCAGCGGACGCTCGGCCGGGGCAAGGTCATCGTCGACAATCCGGCTCTCCTGCCGAGCCCGACCGACATCGAGGTCATCGAGGAGCCCTGGGTCAAGCTCAGCCTGGTCACGCCGAGCCAGTACATCGGCTCGCTGATGGAACTCACGACTAACCGTCGAGGCGATTTCATGACGATGGAGTACCTCGATCCGACCCGGGTCGTGCTCCATTTCGAGATGCCCCTCGCGGAGCTGATCGTCGACTTCTTCGACCAGATGAAGAGCCGCACGCAGGGCTACGCATCCATGGACTACGAGGAGCTCGGTTACCGACCGGCCAATCTCTCGAAGGTCGACATTCTCGTCAACGGCGAGCCCGTCGACGCGCTGTCACTGATCGTCCACCGCGATCGGGCCCAGGCCACCGGTCGCGCCCTGGCCGAGCGCCTCAAGGAACTCATCCCGCGCCAGATGTTCGAGATCCCGATCCAGGCCGCCATCGGCTCGAATGTCGTCGCCCGTGAAACGGTCCGGGCGATGCGCAAGAACGTGCTTGCCAAGTGCTACGGTGGCGACATCACTCGCAAGCGCAAGCTGTTGGAGAAACAAAAGGAAGGCAAGCAGCGCATGAAGCGAGTGGGTTCCGTGGAGATCCCACAGGAGGCGTTCCTGGCGATGCTACGGATGGACGAGGGCTAGGATGGGTCGATGGACGAGTTTCTGATCCTGGCCCGGTCGCTCATCACGATCGGCCTCGTTGCGCTGCTCGTGATGCTTCGACTCGAGGCTGAGCGGTTCGGGACGGCGGAGTACTACGAGGCGACCCGGGATGGTGAGCGGCCGCGGATCCAGCGTCGACTCGCCTGGTATGTCCTAGGTTTTGGCCTCTCGATCGCCATCCTGCTCATCCACCCCGCGCCGCGGCAGGACCTGTTCCTGGGATCCGGAGATCAGGTCGGGGCGGTCACGGGCGGCATCGCCTACGGCCTTGTCGGGATCCTCATGGCGGTCGGCTTCGCCACCTTCCGCTACCACCGGATCCGTTTCCCCACCGCCTGGTCCTATCCAGGTGCCCTGGTCAATTCGACGGCGACCGCGTTCATCGATGAGGTCACCTTCCGCGGCGCGTTGCTCGGTATGCTGCTCGTGGTCGGCGTCGATGCGACGATGGCCAACATCACCCAGGCGCTCGTCTACACGCTCGCGACCCGACTCGGAGCACCTGGTCGGGATCGCTACCTGTTGATCCTGACCCTCGGGATCGGATTGGTCGGCGGTTGGCTGACTGTCGCGACCGGCGGCATCGCCGCGGCCTTCCTCGGCCACGCGATCACTCGCTTCGCATTCTTCCTGTGCACCGGCCATGCTGGTCAGACGAAGCCTCGAGCGCGGGAACCGGAGGAGATCGAGAAGCGTCGCCGGCCACCCGAGGGCTGGCGGATCATCGGGTCGCGGGACCGCTGATGTCGGGCGCGGCACCGCCGCTCGCGCTGTACATCCATTTTCCGTTCTGCGTCTCGCTCTGTCCGTACTGCGACTTCGTGGTCTACGCAGGAGCCGCGACTCGCGGCCCAAAGGCTCGGATCGACGCGTTCATGCCGGCCCTCCACGCCGAGCTCCACCTCCGCGCGGACGCGCTCGATCGGGCATTCCCGGATCGGCCGCCGCTCGAGACGGTGTACCTGGGTGGTGGGACGCCATCCATCTTGCCGACGAGCGGGATCGCCGACCTCATCGATCAGGTTCGCGACCGGTTCGGCGTGGCCGACGGCGCCGAAGTGACGCTCGAGGCCAATCCCGGCCCCGATGAGCGAGGCGACATGGCGGCGCTTCGAGCCGCCGGGGTCACGCGAGTGTCGCTGGGCGCCCAGTCCATGTCAGCGACGGGGCTGCGCCGCCTTGGCCGTCGCCATCGGGTCATCGATGTCGCCAAGGCGGTCGACGCCGCTCGGGCGGCTGGGATCGAGTCGATCAATCTTGATCTGCTGTATGACGCACCGGATTCGAGCCTTGGCGAATGGATCGAGACGCTTGACGCTGCGTTGGTCCTGGAGCCTGACCACTTGTCGCTCTACGCCCTGACCCTTGACGACCCTGACGCCGAGGGTTTGACCGGCCCGGACGGGGACCATCTCCCGACCACGGTCGGCGCCCGGCGCTGGCGGGCGACGGCACGTCCTGCCCAAGACGAGGACCGGGCCGCGGCCCAGTACCACCATGCCATGCACCGCCTCGCCGACGCGGGTTGGCACGGCTACGAGATCAGCAACTGGGCTCGGCCTGGCCATGAGAGCCGCCATAACGTCATCTACTGGGAGCGCCGACCGTATGAGGCGGTCGGGCCGGGCGCCCATGCCTTCGATGGCATCACTCGGCGCTGGAACGCGGCTCGTCTGGAGGGCTATATGGGGGCCCTGGCGCCGACCGATGGGGGACCGGCGCGCTTGCCACCCGGTGATTCGGAGGTCATCGACCCGGTCAGTGCGGCCGCCGAGGCCGTCATCCTGGGACTACGGATGGACCGCGGTGTGCCGCTCAGCGCAAGTCGCGAGATGCCCCTGGCCGAGGCGTTCGGCTGGGCGTTGGCCTCGGAGTTGGTCGAGGTCACCGAGGATCAGCGGGTGGTCCTGACGACGCGCGGCCGTCTGCTGTCGAACGAGCTGTTCAGCCGCCTGGTGTAGACGGATCGGCTTGGGCTGGGTCCGCGGCGGCGGCGGCCGCGGCGTCGCGGAGGCGTCTTGCCTCGGCCATTTCGACGTTGGCGGTCGGCGACTCGGACGGCGCGTATTTCCGCGTGCTGAAGTAGTCCTGGATCGATCCAACGACCGCGTCCGAGGTCGTGAGCAGGAGATAGCGCTTGCGGGGCCCGCCGTAGCCGGTTGCGACGAGGGGCGTGCGGATATCCAGCAAGAAGCCGTTGGCGGCGGCCAGGCGACGCGCGGACTCGGGCGTGTAGTACGAGGTGTGTCCGTTCAGGAACAGGTAGTGCTGTTTCTTCAGACGGCCGCCGTCATACAGGTTGGTCGAACAGACGAGCAGCCCCCCGGGCTCGACATAGCTGAGCAGATGCGCGAAGTCGGCCCGGGGCTTCAGGAAATGCTCGACCACCTCTGAGGCGATGACAACCGGGAACTGCCGAGGTGCCGGCAGTTTCGCATCGATGAACTCGGCGTCATCACGGAGTTTCATGATGTCGGCGATAGCCACCTGCCGGGCGCCAGGCAAGGCCGCGATGTGCTGGTTGTCGTAGCTCCGACCGGCGCCATAGACGAGCACGTCGAGGTCCTCCCGAGCCAGGATGTCGATCGCCATCTTGGCCATGTGGAACTCGCGGCCCTGTCGATCGGGCGTCCCGATCCGGGCTCGGTCCGGCAACAGATCGACGCGCTCGAAGGACCGGTAGTCGTAGATGTTGTCCGGATTGGCCACATGCCCGCAGGC
>SPCO01000185.1 GCA_004525275.1 Thermomicrobiales bacterium
GGGCCAAGTCCGAGGGTCTGGGCTTCACGGCCGGAACCGGGATGGCCGCTGTTGGCGTGATGCCACGCGAGATCAGGCTTGTCATCCTCTCGATCGGCCTCATCGCTGCCGGGGTCACGGTCAACCTGACCATCCTCAGCGTTGCCATGGCCATCATCACCATCGGAGCCACCATCACTGTCATCCAGCGGATCCTCCATGTCCGCAGTCAGGCCCATTCGGCCATCCTGAGCTCGAACAAGTAAGGAGAACGGAGACCAACGTGAATACGAACGGCAAGAACGGCAGGAACACCAAGAGTGGCAAGGAGGGCGTGACGCCGACCAACAGCTGGGCAGGTGCCGGGCGTCGCGGCGACGGCAAGATCCGGGTCGCTATCGTCGGCGTCGGGAACTGCGCGAGCAGCCTCGTCCAGGGCCGTTACTACTACGAGAACGCCAAGAAGGGCGACTTCGTGCCGGGCCTGATGCATGTTGATCTAGGCGGGTATCACGTCAAGGACATCGAGTTCGTGGCCGCCTTCGACGTCGACAAGAACAAGGTCGGCAAGGACCTCTCGGAGGCGATCTACACGAAGCCGAATAACACGTACGTCTTCCAGCAGGTCGCCCACACCGGCGTGACGGTCGAGCGGGGGATGGTCCACGACGGCCTCGGCAAGTACCTGAGCCAGATCATCGAGAAGGCCCCCGGGCCAACGGCTGACATCGTGGGGATCCTCAAGGAGCGCGAAGTCGATGTCATGGTCAGCTACCTCCCGGTCGGGAGCGAGCAGGCGACCAAGTGGTACGTCGAGCAAGCGCTCCAGGCGGGCGTCGGCTTCATCAATGCCATCCCGGTGTTCATCGGCCGTGAGCCGTACTGGCAACGTCGATTCGCCGAGGCGGGCCTGCCGGTCATCGGTGACGACATCAAGAGCCAGGTCGGCGCGACGATCAGTCACCGCGTCATGACTCGGCTATTCATGGACCGGGGCGTCCGCCTGGATCGCACGTACCAGCTGAATTTCGGCGGCAACACGGACTTCCTCAACATGCTCGAGCGGGAGCGTCTCGAGTCCAAGAAGATCAGCAAGACCAACGCCGTCACCTCCATGCTCGATTACGAGATGGATCCGGACGACGTCCACGTTGGCCCGAGCGACCACGTGCCGTGGTTGCTCGACCGCAAGTGGTGCTACATCCGGATGGAGGGCACGACCTACGGCGACGTCCCGCTCAACGCGGAGCTCAAGCTCGAGGTCTGGGACAGCCCGAACAGCGCCGGCGTCATCACCGATGCCATCCGTTGCCTGAAGCTCGGTCTCGATCGAGGACTCACCGGCACGCTGGTGGCTCCCTCGGCCTACTTCATGAAGAGCCCGCCCCACCAGATCCACGACGACATCGCGTTCAACCGGGTCGAAGCGTTCATCCGGGGCGACGACAACGAGACCCTGGTCGGCACGGAAGCGCCGGTCAAGAAGGCGGTCAAGCGGATGGCCGGCACCAGGGCCAAGGTGGCGACCGCCGCGAAGTGATCAACGCCGACAGACGGCTCGAGGCCCCGCACCGTCGGGGAGGGGCTCGGCCGAGGATCGTGGAGCGGACCGCGGTCATCGCCTACCGGGCGACGGCATGGCTCCTCCGCGTCCTCCCAGCCGGGCCTGCGGCGGCCGTCGTGGGTGGCTTCGCCCAGGTGTCGTACCTCGCCTGGCCGGCGAAGCGACGTTGGTCGAACGCCAACTTCGGGCACGTCCTTGGGCTGCCGCCCGACGATCGGCGGGTGCGGGCGCTGGCCCTGCACGCCTATCGGGAATATGGTCGCTATCTCGTCGAGCTGATGCGCCTTCCGTCGCTGACGCCAGACGAGATGGGCCGGCTGGCCGGCAACCTCGACCAGCAGGAGGCCGAGCTCCGCCGGATCCGGGACAGGGCGGGCAGCGGAGGACTCATCTTCGCGGCGGCGCATATCGGCAGCAATGAGGCGATCGCCGCCGGCGTTGCGCAACGCGGCCTGAAGGTCAGCGTCGTCGCCGATGACTCGTCCTTTCCCGAGCTGTTCGAGCTCCTCCGCCGGCAACGCGCGACCTGGGGTTTCGATCTCGTTCCGTGGCGCAACCTGCGGGCCATCTTCGGCATCCTCCGACGGCGCGAGATGCTCGGACTGCTGATCGACTGGGGATACCGCAGCGACGGGATCCCGGTCCACCTGTTCGATGCCTGGACGACCTTGCCGGCGGGACCAGCCACGCTGGCGGCCAAGACCGGATCGCCGATCTTGCCGGTCGCCATCCACCGCAAGGCCGACGGCACATTCGCCCTCAAGTTCGACGACCCGATCGACGTTCGGTCGTCCGACCCGGCCGAGTTGCAGCGGGCCAGCCAGGCGATGGCCGACGCGATGGCCGACGCGATCCGGGTCGCCCCCTACCAGTGGTACAGCTTCAAGCCGATGTGGCCGGACAGCCCCGCCGAAGCCGCCGACCTCGAGCGGCGCGCTCGGGAGATGCAAGCCGGGCGCCCGGATCCGGGCCCATGAGCGCCCGCGGACGGCTGCTCCTCGCGATGTCATGGCTCGTCTGCCGGTTGCCGGAGGGTCCTCTCTTCACGTTGGCCGACTTCGCCGGCGACCTCTGGTACCGGCTGGCACCGGCCCGAGCGGACCAGGCGCGTCGCAATCTCCGACGCGTCTGCCGGTACCTGGCCACTTCAGATCGGGGGAGCGCCCTCGTGCGCGCGGCCGCAACGGACCCGAGGGCGCTCGAGCGCATCGTTCGCCTGTCGTTCAGGCACGCTGCCCGCTACTACCTGGAGGTTGCCAGGACGCCGGCCGTCACCCGTGCGTACGTCGATGAGCGGCTTTCGCTGGACACCCCGGAGCTCATCGGCGAGGCGGTCGTGCCCGGCAAGGCCGTGCTCTTCGTCGGCCTCCATTTCGGGTCCGTGGAGTTGGGCGTCATCTTCCTTGCCTTGCGGGTCGGCACGACGGTCACGCCGATGGAAACGATCGACGACCCTGGACTGCAGGCCTACTTCGAGCGTACCCGCGGCGTGCACGGGATCCAGCTCGTGGGTCTGCGAGAGGCGCGCCGGGCACTGACCGACGCACTCCGCGCCGGGATCCCAGTCGGACTCGTCGGTGACCGGGACCTGACCGGCGGGGGCACGGCCGTCCCATTGTTCGGGGTGCCGTCGGTCATGCCGATGGGGCCGGCGATGCTTGCCGTGGAGTCCGGTGTGCCGGTCTACGGGATGACCGTCCGCCGCGCCGGCTCGGGTCAGTATCGGGGGAAGATCGTGCCGATCGCCGTGCCGACCGATGGGACCCGCCGGGAGCGGGTGACGACGACGATGGCCAACCTCGCCGCGGCCTTCGAGGACCTGATCGCAGATGCGCCTGAGCAGTGGTGGGCTGTCTTCTTCCCGATCTGGCCAGACCTCGAGGCTGACGCGGCCGAGATCGCCGGGGTCGCTGCCGCATGACGACGGAACCGCGTGTCGGGCGCGCCGACCTGCACATCCACAGCCTGGCGAGTGACGGTACGGCTGGCGTAGAGGCCATCCTCGACCACGTCGAGGCCAGGGGAGACCTGGACGTCATCTCGATCTCGGACCATGAGCGGATCGATGCCGCGCTCGCGGCGCAGTCGATGGCGCGCGACCGTGGCCTTCGGGTGGAGGTGGTCGTGGGTGAGGAGATCACGACCCTTGGCGGCCACCTGCTGGCGCTCTTCCTCGACCGGCCGATCCGCCCGTACCGTTCGATGCGGACGTCGATCCTGGCCGTCCACGATGCCGGCGGACTCGCGA
>SPCO01000198.1 GCA_004525275.1 Thermomicrobiales bacterium
CTCGTAAGTCGCGTCCACTCGCCCTCGAGTTCGTCGTCCCCGACCCGAGTTTGATCGTCATGGTCGGGGCCGCCGGGTCGGGCAAGTCGACCTTCGCCGAACGCCACTTCGAGGCCTCGGAGATCCTCTCGTCCGACCGTTTCCGAGCCGTCGTCTCCGGAGACGAAACCGACCAGTCGGCCACCCGGGGCGCATTCAGCCTGCTCCATCGCGAGCTCGATCGGCGGCTGGCCGCCGGGTCGCTGACCGTGGTGGATGCCACGAACGTTCAACGCTCCGCGAGACGGGCACTGCTCGTCCGTGCGCACGCGACGAAGACCCCGGCGATCGCGATCATCCTGGACCTGCAGCCCGCCACGGTGCTCGCTCGAAACGCCGACCGGGGGCGAGTGGTAGACGCGACGGTCGTCCGCCGCCACCTGGCTCAGCTTCGAGCGTCGCTTGACGGGTCAGAACCGGTGATCGAAGGCGAGGGTTTCGTCAGGATCGTCGTCCTGCGCGACAGCGCCGACATCGACCGGGTCAGGATCAGTCGGACCCCACGCTGACCCGGCCGAATGGTCGAGCCCGCACCTCCACCCAGACGCCGTTGGCCATGTAGATGTCGCCGCGAGCGATCTCGAGTGCCGCGGCTTCGTCGGGGGCTCGGACGATCATGACCGATGCGGAGACGTCGGCAAAGGCGCCCGCTTCGATGAGCACACCCGCGGCCTTGAGCTCGGCCAGTCGGACCAGGTGGCGGGCACGGAACGGGACGCGCGTCTCCGCCGCGTCAGGCGCGTAGGTCGCCTCGATCAACCAGCTCGGTTCGATGGTCACGTCAGCCATATGGTCTCCTGGATCTACCGCTTCTCAAGCGGCCGTGCCAGCCGCGATGAAGCCGATGGCGAGCATCGCGAGCATCACGCCAACGGCATTTCTGGGACTCACCCGCTCACGCAGGAGCACGGCGGCCAGGATCACCGTGGTCACAGGATAGAGCGACGACAGGACGGCGGCCACGGCCAGCGAACCCGCCTGGATCGCCAGAATGAAGGCGCTGTTGCCGGCCATGTCCAGGACACCAACGAGGGCGATGGCCGGCACGAGGTCTCGACGTGGACGCCAGGCAGCGCGCGTCGCGAGGACGATCCCAGCGACGAGCACCGCTTCGGTGCCCCGGATCAGGACCAGCGGGCCGAACGCATGACCTTCGCTGATCTGCGCAAGGAAGACACCGAGCGTCCCCAGACCGATGCCAGCGATCAATGCGTAGCGCAATCCGGACAGGCTCGCCCCGCCATCGTCAATGCTCGAGACGAGGACCACGGCGACCATCGCGATGGCGATGCCCACCAGCACGAGCGGTGCGGGCACGCCCTCGAAAAAGATCCCGACGGCGACCGGGATGCCGGCGGCGATGACTGCGGTGATCGGGGCCACGACGGCCATCCGTCCGTCGGCCAGGCCACGGTACAGCGCCATGATCCCGATACCGCCGGCGACCCCGGACAGCAGGCTCCACGCGACGTCCGAGGGCAGCATCACGGTCTCGTTGGAAATGAGGCCGAGGGCCGCCGCCATGATCATCCCGGTGATCTGCGAGAGCAGGACGACACCGAACAGCGCGGTTCGACGGCTCAGGAGGCCGCCACCAAAATCGCCGCATCCCCAAACGAACGCCGAGGTCAAACCGAGGAAGACGGTCGCCGACTGGGCTGTGCCGACCTCGTTCAGCTGGGGATCTCGGACGGGATCGGTCCAGCGTCCGCCCCGTTGTCGACGCTTGTCGGACCGTCCAGGACAACGACCGCGCCCGCAGTCTTATCGTAGCGCGATGAGGTCGTGAGATAGATGACCTGGAAATCCGCTGCCACCGTCCGAAGCAGGCCCAGTGCCCGCGCGGCACGCGTGTCATCAAGGGTCACGAACGGATCGTCGAACACGAGCGGCGGCCGGCGATCGCCGGTCACCAGCCGGACCAGGCCGAGCCGGGCGACGAGGTAGACGAGATCGAGCGTGCCCTGGCTCAACGACGTTACAGCCACCCAGTCGTTCTTCTCTGGCGCCCAGACCTCGATATCCAGCGTCTTGTCGTCGACGCGCACGCGACGGTATCGACCATCGGTCACGACGGCCAGATCCCGGACCATGTGCGTTTCGAGATAGCGTGTAGCGGTCTTCATGGTGGCCTGTTCGGCACGGTCGATCGCAGCGAGCGTCGTTGCGAAAACTCGCTCTCGCCGCTGGGCCGTCGCCAACTGTTCGCGCCAGGAGGCCAGCCGCTCCGCCTGACCGGCGACTTGCTCGGCGTCGACCCCGTTAGCTTCGACTCGGGCGCGGGCATTTGCCTCGTCATCGCGCGCCCGCTCCAGCGCACTCTCCTGTTCGCGAACCTCCACCTCCAGGCGCTCACGGGCCCGCGGTTCCTTGGCGATCGGGCCGAGCGCCTCGAGGGCACTCGTCCTCTGGGCAACCTCGAGCGCCGCAGCATCGCGCTGTGGGACGAGCGCTTCCGGCGGCTCCTTGCCCACGAGGCCCTCCAGCTGCGCCGTCAGGCGCTCGATCTGCGCAACGTGCGCCTCCTCGCGCTCAAGCAGGTCCTCAGCCTCTGCGGTCTCGGTAAGCCCCAGCGAGCCGAGTTGGGCCGTTGCCCGGGCCTCTGAGTCCTTGAGCTCCGCTTCCATGTCCGAGCGTCCACGCAGACGCCGGTCGATCTCGACGTCGCGCAGCTGGCCCTGCAGCTTGTCGCTTCGACGTAACCACAGCGCGACGGCGGCGATGGCCACCCCGATCAGGGCGACGATCGCGCCGATCACCTGGACGGCCACCCCGAGATCGGCGACGTTCAGGTTGCTCAAGACGACGGGGGCCGCTGCGAGCAGGAGCCCGATGACGACGAGGCCGACCGAGACGCGCGAGAGCGGGCGCCAGGTCGGCGCGGGTGCGACATCAAAGGAAACCTCTACCTCGCCGGAGAGGGCCGCTCGAAGTTCGCGGATCCGCCCATCGAGGACTCGCAGACGCTCCACGGCGGCGCGAACAACCGCCAGCGGATTGGCCGACGGGTGGGCACTTGCCATGGTCTGGACTTCGGCGGCGACCTCGACGGCCTGGCGGAAGCGCTCATAGCGCTC
>SPCO01000082.1 GCA_004525275.1 Thermomicrobiales bacterium
CCCGGCCGCGCTCGCTGAGACAGAGGCGGTCCGGCAGTCCCTGGAGCAAATGGACGTGATCCACGGATTCATCGAGCGCTATCCGGAAACCTTTGCTCTTGCGACGACCGCCGACGAGGTGGAGGCAGCGTTCGCGAGCGGTCGGATCGCGTCGCTTCTGGGGCTCGAGGGTGGCAGCATGATCGGGTCTTCGCTGCCGCTGCTGCGTAACGCCTATGCACGCGGCGTGCGATACATGACCTTGACCCACTGGCTGACCACCCGCTGGGCAGATGCCGCGACCGACGGCCCACGATACGGCGGCCTGACCGCATTCGGTCGCGAAGTCGTGCGCGAGATGAATCGGCTCGGCATGCTGGTGGATCTGAGTCACGTCTCGCCCGACACGATGGCGGCCGCCCTGGACATCACCGAGGCCCCGGTCGTCTTCTCCCACTCGGGTGCGCTGGCGGTGTGCGACCATCCGCGCAACGTCCCGGACGAGATCCTTCGGCGGGTGACGGCGAACGGCGGCGTCGTGATGGCCGTCTTCCTGTCCGGGTTCGTCTCGCAGGGGTTCCGCGATCACGTTGCCGGAGCACAGGATGTCGACGCCGACGATCCGGCCGCGTGGGGAGCCTGGATTGCCGAGCACCCCTCTCCCAACGCGACCCTTGCGATGGTCGCCGACCACATCGACCACCTTCGTGACGTTGCCGGGATCGATCACGTCGGGATCGGCAGCGATTTCGATGGTGGCGAGCCGCTTCCCGAGGGTCTAGGGGATGTCTCGCGGTTCCCAGCGCTGCTCGGTGAACTGCTCAGGCGGGGCTATTCGGATGACGACGTGCGGAAAGTGGCCGGTGGCAACGTGCTTCGAGTCCTGCGCCGTGCCGAAGCGATCGCGTCTCGACTCCAGGACGAGCGGGGGCCCTCAGAGGCAACGCTCGAGGAGCTGGACGGACCGGACTAACGTCGCCGGTCGCGGGTCGCCGGTCGCGGGTCGCCGGTCGCCGGTCGCCGGTCGCCCGGTCGCCAGGTTGGCAGCGGCATCGGCAGCGGCAGCGGCAGCGACGATGTGGGCTGCCGAGACCGATGGCACGACCGGCGTCAACGGCCCAGCCGTCGAAACCGGTCGCACTCACGCATCGGTGAGGGGTGGGTCGATCAGCCCGCCGGGTTGGACGGGGCCGGGCCATCGTCCGGAGGCAGATTGTCCAGGAACCCCGGCTTGCCCTCGAGATGCGGTCCACCTCGCCCGCCAAATCGGCCGGAGTGGACGTCGGTCGCATCGAGCGATCCGTCCGCCCGTTGGGTGCCCTGGGCGACGATGAACGAGTCGACGGCGAGATCCGAGAGCGCGCCGGCCGCGCCATTCACCTGGTAGGTGGTGTCGCCATCAACGTGGACCGTGCTGGTCGTACCGCCCCGCGTAGTGATGGTCAGGGTGTTGCCATCGATCGCGCTGATCTGCCCGACCATCGTCGGCAGGACGACGACGATCCTGGTCACGGAATAGGTCCCGTCATCGGCCCGTTCCTGGGCGAATCGAACCTGGTCACCGACCTCGAGGTCGCTCGATGTGATCGTCGCGCCGCCCTTGGTGATCTCCGTGCTGCTTGTCACCGAGATCGTCCGACTCCAGCCGTCGGCCGTTTCGAGCGAGACGTTCGAGCCGTTGATCGCGCTGATCGTGATCTCCCGGAAGCCGACGCCGATCCCGCCGCGGAAGGCGCGGCCCTCGAGCCCGAGCTGACCGAGCGGACCGGCACGCCCATCTCGCCACGGACCCAGCCGGCCTGGATCGCCATCGGCATCGGGCGCCGAAGTCCCGGCCGGGGCCGTCGGATCGGCTCCTGTGGTCGGACTTGGTGACGCGCCCATCGCCGCGAACGCCCCGACCGCAACGAGCATGGCGGACCCGACGAGGATCCCGGCGCGCATCGCCATCGATGGCCGACTCGGTGTCGGAGTGGATTCGTGGACAGCGACCTCGTTGGTCTCGGGAGCGGGGTTCATCTTCGACGCGGTCATGGTCGGCCTCTCGCTATGGGTTATCAACGTGGATCGAGTGTCTCGCCCGTTTCTTCGAGCCTTCTGAGATGAGGGCCCGCGCTGGCTGGAACCCTTTGGGCCGGCCGGGAAGTACGATGTCGGCCGGCCTCGATCCAGCACCGGGAGACGCATGCGGGGGTGGTATCCGATGACCCGAGTCCAGCTGCTCGTCGGCACGAAGAAGGGCGCATTCATCTTCGAGAGCGACCCTGCGCGAACCGAATGGTCCCAGCGCGGCCCGTTGTGTGAGGGCTGGCCGGTCCACGACCTCATCGTCGAGCCCGATACGGGCGCGATCCTCGCGGCGGCCGGAAGCGAATGGTATGGCCCGGCGGTCTGGCGGTCCGCAGACGGCGGCACGACATGGACCCATTCGTCGGCCGGCCTGACCTACGGTGACGAGGCCGACGCGATCAAGACGGTCTGGTCCCTCGCGACAACGCCCGATGGCGGCGTCCTTGCCGGAGTCGAGCCCGCCGGGCTCTTCCGCAGCGATGACCGCGGCGCGAACTGGCGCCATGTCGAGGCACTGACCGCTCACCCGACTCGACCGACCTGGGAGCCCGGTGCCGGTGGGCTCATCCTGCACACGATCGTCCCCCACCCGACCGACACCGAGCGGACCTGGATCGGGATCTCAGCCGTCGGCGTCTTCGAGACACGCGATGGCGGCGCGTCCTGGGAGCCGCGCAACGTCGGTGTTCGGGCCGAATTCAACCCTGAGAACCGGTTCCCGGTGACCGGCCAATGCGTCCACAAGTTCGCGATGGCCGCCGGTCAGCCGGAAACGCTGTACCAGCGCAACCACTGCGGCGTCTATCGATCCGACGACGGCTCCGAGACCTGGCAGGAGGTCACCGGCGACCTGCCCAGCGACTTCGGCTTCCCGCTGGTGGCTCACCCGCGCGACCCTGACACGTGCTGGCTTATCCCGCTCAATGGAGCTGACCTGGGTCGCTACGTGCCGGACGCGCAGGCTGCTGTCTGGCGGACGCATGATCGGGGGGCGTCGTGGATCCGGGCCGGCGCAGGGTTGCCGCAGAAGAACGCCTACCTGTCCGTCCTCCGCGAGGCGATGGCTCGCGACACGCTAGATCCGGTCGGGATCACGTTCGGGACCGCTAACGGTCAGCTGTGGAATAGCTCCGACGAGGGGCTGACGTGGCGGATGATCACCGACACGCTCCCCGAGATCTGGGCCGTCGAGGCCAACGTCCTGGAGGACTAGGCGATGGCCGCCGTTCTCCTGCCCCGCTCACTCCTGGCGTTGTTTCCTGGAGTCGGGAAGCGCCACGACGTGCCCGGAGCGACGGTCGGCGCGCTCATCGATAGCCTTGACACGACCGTGCCTGGGATGCGCGATCGGCTGGTCGAGGCGGGTCCCCGACTGCGTCGGCACATCAACGTCTTCGTCGACGGCGAACCGGCGACGCTCGAGTCCGCGGTCAGCGCTGCGTCGGTCGTGCACATCATCCCGGCCGTGTCGGGAGGGGCTCGCTAAGCGCGAGAGGAGCGCGTCCGCGCGCTGCGGTGCAGTTGTTGAACTGGCCGCCCGGGCCGCCGCTCAGATCAGTCGAACCAGCCGAAGGGATCGAACGGATCGGTCCGCTCGGCCACGGAGTCCCAGCCCGGACCCTGACTGCTCCCGAGACTGGGCGAATCGCCCGCGACTGCGCGCCAGCCCGTGTCGGCGAGCCGCTCCAGCGTGGCGAGGGCCGCGGCGACCATCCCGTTGGCGTGATCGAGCGCCACGCCGGTCAGCTCGCCGGGCCGCGTCGCGCCTGCCACTTCCGACGCGAGCGTGGCCGCACTCCGAGCCGCCGCCAGGGTCACCGCGTCATCCGCCCGTCTGCGCGGGGCCCGGACGACCATGGCGACGTCACCGGCATGGACGGCCGCTGCCGCCTGGATCCACGGCCACGCCCGGAAACGGGCGCCGTCGCCACCGGGCTCAACGAACGCGAACGGATGGCCGGGAAAGAGCGCGCGTCGTACGGAAACTTCGGCGATCGCTCGCGCGCCCGGATGGGACTCGTCGATAAGCCACGGGGGCAGCCCGCCAACGATGATCTGGGCGGCATCGAGGCCGTCCGCCCGGGCCAGACCGACGCCGAGCAGTTGAAGCGCGATGGCGCGTCCCGCGCGGGTGGAAGGGTCGGACGGTATCCCGCTCGACATGTCCGGAGCCACGACGAGCGGGCCAGCTCCGACCAGCACGTTCGTCCCAGCCCGGCGCGCCAGACGGTGCGCGAAGGCATGATCGGCAAGTGCCCGTTCGGGCTCGACGCTCTCCGACACGATCTCAGCCATCGCGTCCGATTCGACGATGTCGATCCGCTCGAATGCCGCGACCGCGGCCCCATCCGGAGCGCCCAGCGCCGGAACGGACGCCGCCAGCCGCATGTAGCCATGGCGCTCGGCGGCTGCTTGGTCGATCGCCTCGCGCAGCCTCGTCAATGCGCGCCGGCTGCCGGTCGGGACAGGCTCGGATCGGGTCGGATCGGTGTCCTCGTTCGGCTGCCACTCCCGGGCCGTCCGGCCGGCATCGGTCAGGCGCTCCGCGAGCTCGCGCCCGATCGGCACCTCGATCCTGACACAGTCGAGGCCGGCGCCGATCAAGTCCGTCGCCTCGTCGATGGCATCCTCGATCTCTGGCTCTCGCAGGGTCGTCGCCAGCCACGGACGAGGCGCATCGCCAAGGACGTCCATCGTCTCTCGTCGAACGGTGCGTTCGGCGTCGATCCGGGCCAGGGCGGTCGCCGCCAGGCGGCGCGCTTCGACCTCTGCGACGGCTCGCCGGTCGGGCTCGCGCAGGAGCTCCACTTCGAGAGCCAGGTCGACCGACCCTGTCGCGATGTCCAACGCCAGCTGGTGCGGCTCGACGTCGTACTCGAGCAGGGCCATGGCGAATGGCAAGGCGATCCCGGTCGCCAGACCGCCAGGATCGCCCGCCAGCCAGCGGTCGACCGTCGCGCCTCCCAGGGGACGGCCAGCCGCGTCGACCCCGTCGACCCCGAACAACCGGAGGATCGCTCGTTCCTGGCCTCGCGTCGTCGAAGCTCGGGCTCGAGCGCCCCATGCGCCAGTCAGCGCGTCCGCTCGAGCCACTAGTCCGTCGAGGTTCCGCCAATCAGCAGTCATGAATCAGCCCCCAGTCGATGTTCTGCCAGACCGTCATGGGGCTGCCTCCGGACCGGTTCTCGCCTGTTGGCCGATCCAGACGTGGCCGTCCGCGAACCGCTCGGCCTTCCAGATCGGGGCCCGTGCCTTGGTTTCATCGATCGCATAGCGAGCCGCGTCAAACGCAGCGGCACGATGGCCGGCGACGGCCACGACGGCGATCGAGATCTCGCCGAGCGGGACCTCGCCGCTCCGATGGATGATCGCCAGCCCGTCCACCCCGAAGCGCGTCTCGATCTCCTCGGCGATCTGGGCCAGGGTCGTCAAGGCCATCGACTCGAGTGCTTCGTACTCGAGCGATTCCACCGACCGGCCGGCGTGCCGAGCCGCCTCGGCCTCCTGGCCGGGGGCGGGCGTGCCCGGCGTCGACCGCGTCCGCCCGAGGAACCCGACAACCGCGCCATCCTCCGGGACCGCGAGGGCCACCGCCAGTTCCTCGATGATCCCAGCCGTGAACGGCACCGCCCGGATCTCCAGGATCCGCCGACCGCCCGGCTCCCGGGGCTCGTCACCACCGCCGGAGACGGGCGGGATCATCGCCACCTCGTCACCGTCGGCCAAGGCGGTGGTGGGCTCGGCGTAGTCACCGTTCCGGGCGAAGCGCAGTGACGGGCGACCGGGCGCGAGGTTCGGATGTCGCTCGACCAGGGCGTCCCATGCTGCCTCGACGTCGGCGCCGTCCGCCAGGTCGAGAGAGACGTGGCGCGTCCCGGCCATCTCACGCTGGACGGCAAACAGGCGGACCCGGACCTGGATGCTCACGTCGTCGTCAGCCGCGCCACGAGGCGATGAGCAGACCATCACCAACCGGCAGGATCGTGGCGCTGAACCGCGGATCGGCCAGCATGGCGACGTCGAACGCGCGCAGCGCCGCGGTATTCGCATGGAGGGTCGCTGCCGAGCGAGAACCGGATGCTTGCCCGCTCCACAGCACATTGTCGGCAACGATCAACGCGTCCGGGGCCAGTCGCCCATCGACGAGCGCCTCGACATAGGCGCCATATTCAGGTTTCAGCGCATCGATGAATGCAAGATCGAACGGGCCTGCGAGGGCAGGGTCGCTCGCCGCGAATGCCGTTAGCGCCGGCGCACTGACCTGGCTGATGCGCGCGTCCGGGATCCCGGCCTGACGCCACCATCCGCGGGCCAGATCCGTTCGATCGCGATCCGGATCGATCGTCACGATCGTGCCGTCGGCGGGCTGACCAAGCGCCAGCCAAAGAGTGGAGTAGCCGTATGCGGTGCCGACCTCCACGATCCGGCGACGCCCGCTGGCCAGGATCTGGAGAACGCGTCCCGCGTCACGGTCGACGATCGGGATGTGGTCCGGCGCCGCAGCCGCCTCGATGGCGGTCAGGACAGCGCCCGGCGGCGGCGCGAGCGACTCGATCCAGTCGAGGTCCACTGCGTCCGGGATCCAGCTGCGATCACTCTTACTCATGGGGTCCTCATACAAGCAGGCCG
>SPCO01000171.1 GCA_004525275.1 Thermomicrobiales bacterium
CCCAGCCCTCGCTGCCGGAGCGTCGGAGGTAAATCAGTCCTCCGGTCATTCGACGCCTTACTTGACCGGATGTTACTCGCCGGCTGTTATACGTATCCCGGACCGGTGCTCGAGCCGGGCGCCAAGATGCCTCAGGGCGTGAGGCTGATTCCGAGAAGTCGTAGCTCGCCGACGGACCTACCGGCGGCTGGGCTAGGCAGCCGTGACGGGGCCGATTGACCGATCTTTCAGCTCGGAGTCGCCGCCGAGAGGCGCAGGGTCACCGCGCGATAGGCACGCGCACCGGCGCACGCCACCTCATCACTGGCAACCAGCGGGTCCTTGCTCACACGAGGACGTAGGAGCCAGGATCGGCGGGCGCCCAGTTCCGACGCTGCCCGTATGTGCGCTTCGCCACGGCCCGAACCGCTCGCGCGACGCATCATCTGGGGCGTGGGAGAGGCTGACGGTCATGAACTCGTCGACGTGGGCGGTGGCGCCGCCAGCATGGCGAGCGCATACTCGACCGGCTGGCCCGGGTAACCGCGATCCGCGCGACGCGCCCATGGCCCTGCTACGGAGATCGGGCGATGGACGAGCAACCCGAGGTCGCGAACCCTGCCCTGTCGCCGACCCGCGCGGTCGCCTTCATCCGTCGAGTCGCCGGCCCGATGTGGCGACGAGTCGGGCTCACCGCCATCCTCGAGGTGCCTGACCGGCGCACCGGCGTCCTGCACCACGTCACGCTCAGCCCGATCAAGGTCGACGGGAGCTTGTATGTCTTGACCTTCGGCGGTGTTACCGAATGGGCTCGCAATCTCCGGGCGGCGGCCCGTGGCAAGCTACGTCGCAAGGGCCGCACGCAGGCGTTCACGGCGATCGAGGTCGACGGCGACGAGCGCGACCGAGTTATCGCCGCCTACCTTGCCAGGCTCGGACCGATCAGCAGGGACCGCGACCCAATCAAGAAGGATTTCAATCGGCGGCCCGCCCCAGTCGATCATCCGACCTTCAGGATCGAGCAGACCGGATAGCGGACGGGAAACTGACCCGCCTCGCCCGGCATCCCTGGGATACAGTCGAGATGGCGGCCTTGCTGCAGGGGGCTCGAAGACTGACCCTCGTCACCCAGATCCCCGCGCGTGACGCCCTTCCGGACGTCTGGTATCGTCAGCCCGGTCGAGGGCGGCTAGCTCAGCTGGTTAGAGCACTTGCTTGACATGCAAGAGGTCACTGGTTCGAGTCCAGTGTCGCCCACCACATCTCGGTGATGAGCCGACCATATGTAGCGTCGAACGGGACGCACCGCGCGAGCGCGGACCTCCAGAGAGTCGGGTCAAGGCTGCAAACCCGATGGTCCTCACCGAGGCGGCACCACCCGCGAGCGGCCGGCGAACCGGCCCGGGAGTCGCCCGTTAGCGCGACCACGAGTGCATCGCCCATGGGGCGGTGAAGGCGGGTGGGACCGCGAGAGTTGACCTCTCGTCCTGTCAAGGGATGAGAGGCTTCGTGATTCTCACAGGGAGGCAACGTAGATGAGCCAGGAACAAGTCGCCGCAGACATCGCGGACGAGGTCGGGCTCGAGGCGCCGGTACGAGGCTCTGCGGACGAGCTCATGGACCACGGCGCGGCCGGCGAGCTGGGACCGATGCGCCATTCGGCGGCGCACGTCCTGGCCGAGGCCATCCTGGACCTCTTTCCGGGAACGAAGCTCGGGATCGGCCCTGTCATCGACGACGGTTTCTACTACGACTTCCTGCTCCCGCGTCCTCTGACCCCCGACGACCTTCCGGCGATCGAGGCCAGGATGCGCGAGAGCAGCGCCGCCGATCATCCGTTCGAGCTCAGCGAGCAGTCGCCCGACGAGGCGCGGGCCTTCCTGATCGAGCATGAGCAACCCCTCAAAGTGGAGATCGTCGACGACCTGCTGACCGCAGCGACACGTGACAACACGCCGATGCCGCCGACCACCTTCTACCGCCAGGGTCCGTTCATCGACCTGTGTCGGGGTCCGCACGTGGCCTCGACCGGCGCGATCGGTCCCTTCAAACTGCTCACCGTGGCCGGGGCCTACTGGCGGGGCGACGAGAAGCGCCCGATGCTCCAGCGCGTCTACGGCACGGCCTGGGCGACCCAGGAAGACCTTGATCAGTTCCTGTGGCGCCGCGAAGAGGCGAAGAAGCGCGACCACCGTCGGCTGGGCACCCAACTCGACCTGTTCAGCTTCCATGACGTCAGTCCGGGCTCCGCGTTCTGGCACCCGAAGGGCCAGCGGCTATGGCGGACGCTCGAAACCTCGATGCGCGAGCTCCAGGAGCGTCGCGGGTACGAGGAGATCAGTACGCCGATCGTGGTCAGCCAGCGCGTCTGGGAGCAATCGGGTCACTGGGACCTCTATCGCGACAACATGTTCCTCATCGAATCCGAAGGGCAGACCTTCAGCCTCAAGCCGATGAACTGCCCTGAGAGCACGTTCGTCTATCGCTCGCACCTGCGCTCGTACCGGGACCTGCCGTTACGCTTCAGTGAATTCGGGCGGCTCCATCGCAACGAGCGTTCCGGGACGCTCAGTGGACTGACTCGCGTCCGACAGTTCATCCAGGACGACGCCCACGTGTACGTCCGACCGGACCAGTTGAGCGATGAACTCCAGGCGATGCTCGGCGAAGTCCATGAATCGTACGGCTGGTTCGGTCTGAAGCCGCGCTTCGCGTTCGCCACCAAGCCGGACAAGGCGCTCGGCGATCCGGCCCTCTGGGACAAGGCCGAACTGCTCATCCGCGACGCACTCGATCGGAGCGGTTCGGAGTACGTTGTCAAGCCCAAGGACGGCACGTTCTACGCTCCCAAGATCGATATCTACATCGACGACGCCCTGGGTCGGGAGTGGCAGATGGCCACCATCCAGGTCGACCTGGTGATGCTGCCCGAGCGCTTTGATCTCACGTACATCGACGAGACCGGTCAACCGCAGCGACCGATCGCCATCCACCGGGCGATCTACGGCTCGCTGGAACGGTTCATCGGCATCCTCATCGAACACTTCGCGGGGGCCTTTCCGTTGTGGGTCGCGCCGGTCCAGGCGGTCGTCATCCCGATCGCCGATCGCCACGCCGACGCCGCAGAGGAGCTTGCCGGCGTTCTGCGGACGCGTGGCCTGCGGATCGAGGTCGACATCTCGGACAATCGGATGCAGAACAAGATCCGGCTGGCCCAGGAGCAGAAGGTCCCGTACATGCTCGTCCTGGGCGATCGCGAGATCGAGGCTCGGACGGTCGCACCGCGGGCACGAAATGCGGCGCGCGGGGAGCAGCAGGAGGCCGTTCCCTGGGCCGACCTCGCTGATCGACTCGCCGGCGAGTCGGCGGCCCGAACGGTCGCCTGATCCAGGGACGATCTTTGGAACGGCCTGTGCTATTCTCCCGCTTCGGCCGGGATACGGGTCGCCGTGTGCCCGCGCCGTCGAAACCAACAGCCACACGAAGGGGATAGACCATCAGTCGAGACCTGCGCGTCAACCAGATGATCCGGATCCCACAGGTACGGGTCGTCGATGAAGAAGGTGCCCAGCTTGGGGTCATGCCCACGCCCGAGGCGCTCGAAATGGCGCAGGAACGCGGCCTGGATCTCGTGGAGGTCGCCCCGATGGCGGCGCCGCCGGTCGTCAAGTTCCTCGACTTCGGTCAGTACAAGTACGACCTGACGAAACGAGAGAAGGAAGCCAAGCGCAAGCAGCGCTCGGTGACGTTCAAGGAGATCCGCCTCTCGCCGAAGATCGGCGTTGGCGATTTCGACACCAAGGTCCATCGAGCGATCGAATTCCTCGAGGACGGGGACCGGATCAAAGTGACCGTCCGCTTCCGCGGCCGGGAACTGACCCATCCGGAGCTCGGCCGGAACATGATCGCGAGGTTCGTGGACCGGGTCAAGGATCACGGGGTCCCGGAACGAACGCCGCTTCTCGAAGGCAAATCGATGCACATCACGATGGCATCGATCCACAAACCGAAGACGCACGAAGGGCCTGCTCCGCGTGGAGCGTCGGCGACGGACAGCGCTTCGGCTGCTGAGATCCCAGCAGCGGCGATCGACGCGGCGCCCGCTCCGGCGGTTGCAGCGGCAGAGCCCGCAGCGCCGGAACCGGTAGTAGCGGAGGAACCTGCAGCGCCAGAACCGAACATCGCGAAGGAGGCTCCGGCACCGGCCAAGCCAGCTCCGGCAAAACCGACAGCCGCCAAGCCAGC
>SPCO01000014.1 GCA_004525275.1 Thermomicrobiales bacterium
AACGATCTCTGCTGCAGGAGACGGTCGCCCGGCTGGCCGGCCTGACCGATGACATCGCGGTCGTGGCCGATCGTCGCTACGAGCAGCTCGTGCGAGACCAGGCGCCCGGCGCGACGATCGTGGTGGAGCCACAAGGTCGCAACACCGCGGCGGCCATCGCCCTCGCGACGCTGGTCATCGATCGGCCCGAGGAGGACGTGATGCTCGTCCTGCCGGCCGACCAGACCATCTTGCGGCCGGAGGTCTTCCGATCCGTGATCAGGACGGCCTCGGATCATCTGGCGACTGGGGCGTTTGGGATCGAAGCACCATTGGTGACCCTCGGCATCAGCGTCGACCGACCCGCCACGGAGTACGGCTATCTCATCCCGGACCTGGATCGCGGCATGGAGATCGAAGAGATTCGCGCGTACCCGCTGCTCCGCTTCGAGGAAAAACCGAAGCCGTCGCGCGCAGACGGTCTGGCCCGCCAGGATGGCGTCGCCTGGAACGGGGGCATCTTCCTTTGGCGCCGGTCGACGATCCGTGCCGCGCTGGAGCGCTACACCGGTCTGCTCCAGTCCCTCGGACCGATGATCGGATCGGCGACGTCGCTGCAGCACGCCTATGAGGCCATCCAGCGACCCGTCTCGATCGACTACGCGGTCATGGAGAGCGCTGCACAGAGTGGCCACGTCGTGATGGCCTCCATGGACGTCGGCTGGTCGGATCTCGGATCGTGGTCGTCATTGCTCGCCGCGCTCGGCGCCCGTGGGACAGGCGAGGTGGTCAGGCCCGGCGAGACGGTCACGGTCGAGCCCGATGATCTCGTCGTCCGCCGGCTCGACGGCCAGCTGGGCGTCATCGCCCCGCTCGAGGGAGGTACGATGACTGCGACGCAGCCGCTCGCGCACCTTCGTGGGGCCGGCCCCGATCGCTCGATCATCGAGCGACTCCTGGGACGCTGCACCCTCGCGGAGGATTGATGTGACCCTGACTGGCCGGCCACCTACGCCGACCACCATCGTGTTTGGAACGGATGGCTGGCGGGCCCGGGTCGCCGACGAATTCACGTACGAGAACGTCCGTCGCTGCGCCGACGGGGTGGCCGCCTACGTGGTCGAGCGGGGTGAGCAGGCCAAGGGCGTGGTCATCGCCTACGACCGCCGCTTCTCGTCCGAGGCCTTCGGGATCGCAGCCGCCGAGGTCCTCCTCGCCCACGATATCCCGGTCGCCTACTCGGTCCAGGCCGTCCCGACCCAGATGTGTTCGTACGAGGTCGTGCAACGGGGCGCGGCGGCGGGAATCGTGATCACGGCCAGTCACAACCCGTGGATGGACAACGGGTTCAAGGTCAAGGCCGCCACGGGAGCGGCGGCCGGGCCGGAGATCCTCAAGGCGATCGAGAACCGCTTGGCGGCCAATGGGGGGATCGGGATCGACCGACGACCGTTCGCGGATGCGGAGGCTGCCGGTCTCGTCGAGCGCTTTGATCCATTCGAGGGTTACGAGCTATTCGTTCGGCGCACGCTTGATCTCGATGCCCTCAAGAGCGCGGAGGTCTCCATCCTGGTCGACCCGATGTGGGGCGCGGGCGCCGGCTGGATCTCGCGCCTGTTGAGCGGCGGGCGGATCCGGGTCGATGAGATCCACCAGGAACGGAACCCGTTCTTCGGCGGGGTCAACCCGGAGCCGATCCGACCGAACGTGGACGAGGCCCTCGGGCGCCTGGCCGGCGGCGGCTACGACCTTGGTCTCTTTCTCGATGGCGACGCGGACCGGGCCGGCGCCGGGGACGAGCGCGGGACCTTCATCCATCAGCTCCAGGTGACCGGGCTGCTGATGTATTACCTCGCCGAGCACCGGGAACTTCGGGAGCCGGTCGTGACCAGCGTGAATAACACCTCGATGGCGGCTCGCCTCGGCGAGCGGTACGGGATCACGACCTACGAGACCCCGGTCGGGTTCAAGTTCATCGGCCCGAAGATGATCGAGACCGGGGCGATGATGGGCGCCGAGGAATCAGGTGGCTTCGGGTTTGGGATGCACCTGCCCGAGCGCGACGGGGTGTATGCGGATCTCATGCTGCTCGATCTGTTCCTGCGCGAACGGGTGGCCGGTCGGTGGCCGGTCTCGCGGGCGATCGAACATTTCCACGAGATCGCGGGTGCCTCGTATTACCTGCGGATCGACGTGCACGTCGAGCGGGCCGCCTACCCCGAGACGAAACGCCGGCTGCTGGTCGACCTGGCGGCCGAATCGCCGACCGAACTGGCCGGCCAGCCCGTCGCGAGGACGGTCGCCCTGGACACCGGTGACGGGTTCAAGTTCTTCCTCGCCGACAGATCTTGGCTGCTGATCCGGGCCTCCGGGACGGAGCCCCTGGTCCGGGTCTACACGGAGGCCACATCGGCCGATCTTCGGGACGCCTTGCTCGTCGCGGGCGAGCGGTTGGTGCGCGGTTGAGGGAGGATCTGATGACCCCATCCAGACGAGTTGACAAGCCCTGGGGTCATGAGTTGATCTGGGCACATACCGACCGCTACGTCGGCAAGGTCCTGGTCATCGAGGCTGGGCAGCGACTCTCGCTCCAGCGCCACGAGATCAAGGATGAGTCGATTCTCGTTGTCTCCGGCCGGTTGCGGCTGTACCTGGAGGACGACGCCGGCGCGGTCCAGATCGAGGAGCTTGGCGCGGGTGATCATCGCCATGTGCCGACCGGCCGGATCCACCGCTACGAAGCGATCGAACGGACCGAGTTGATGGAGGTCTCGACGCCAGAACTCGACGACGTCATCCGTCTCGAGGATGACTTCGGGCGCGAAGGTACCAGCGCGCCGTGATCTCCGACGGGTGTACCCTTTGGCCAGACGCGACCGCCATCACCGGTCGAGGTGCTGACCGGACGGCGGCCCGAGAGCGCCCGCATGGGCGATGGAGGTAGCGCTGCGATGCACAGCTCCCTGATCGGCAAAGTCGAGAAGGCGAACCGTTACGCCCGCGAACTCGATCGGATCACGATCGACCGAGTCGCACTCACATTCCGTGGCGACAACGACACCCATGAGATCGAACTCGACGCCGGCCAGTGGAAATGCACCTGCCACTATTTTGAGAGCTGGGGGTCGTGCGTCCACCTCTTGACGCTTCAGAAGGTCTTCGGCGTCATGCTCCCAGAGGACGCCCAGGTCTCGATCTTCGCCGCTGCACAGGCCGTCAGCGCCTAGCTCCCGGCTAGCTCCCGGCTAGCCTCCCCGTCGCCAGGCGACGACCGCGCCCTGCGCCGACCCGATCTGGGGCGTCGCGACGCGACGCCAGTCGGAGGCGCCGCCGTGGACCGCGAGCGAGACTGAACCGTCCGCGGCCGCCCAGGCGATCGCCAGGCGTTCCCCGCCGTCGTCGAGCGCGATCGCGATCGCGCTCGATCCCACATCCGGCGGCTCGATGGAGGCCAGGGACGAACCGTCGCCGGCCAGCCAGCCGCTCGTGTCACGGACTACGACCGGAGCACCTCGGCCGGCCATCGTGGCGATCCGATGGCCATCAGCAGAGGCTGCAAGAAGGCGTGCGCCTGCAGGCCCCTCGGCCAGCCCACCAGTGGTAGCGTCCACGATCGTCGATGACGGGCGGTCCGTGTCACCGGTGATGACGACCAGGCGGTCGTCATCGATCCAGGTCGGCGGCGCCGCGACGACGGGTTGGTCGAGTGCGATCTCAAACGCGCTGGCGACCGTCGGATCCACGAGGACGACGCGAATCGCGTCTCCGCCGGCCAGGTTCCCGGCCAGCGTCGCATAGCGTCCACCCTCCGGATCCCACGTCGCGAAGTACTCGGGACCTTCCGGTGCGTCGCCATTCGGACCGGCCGCCCGGACCGGCCGCCAGGTGACCGGCCGCACACCCAGGCTGACCGGATTGCTCGTTGCCACGGATCCGTCGGTCAACGTGGCCGCGAGGACATCCGCCCGCCCGGTCGCGATCCAGGTCGTATCGCGTTTTGGCAGCTCGATCGAGATCGGGTCGTCGGCGTTCGTGCCCCAACCCAGGAGTGTGACGTCGTCGCTGGTGCCAACCAGGGCGACCAGGCCATCCGCGCTGACGGTGCCGGCCGGTGCCGGGCCAGCGCATGCCGCCACGGCCATCGCCACCCCGATGACGACGATCGAACGTACCGATCCAGCGGTGTGTCGGGAGCGGCTCCGAGAGCGGTTTCGCCCGGAAGTGGTTGGCATCGGCGCGCCAAGTGTGCCATGCCGATGCCGTCCCTCATCGGACGCTGAGCTGCCAGTAATAGGTGGCCGAGCCGAGATCGTCCGCGAAACGGACGTTGACCTGGACGGACCACGAACCAGACCCGGGCGCAGCGAAGGCGATGGGGCCCTGGCCGGCACCGATGGCGACGGCCCCGATCCCGTCTCCGACCCCGGCCGTGACCCGGCTGGCCGTCCATCCTTCGACCGGCAGATCGGCGGCGAATGTGATCGTCAATGGCTCTCCCGTTGCAACGGTGACCGCGGCACCCGGGAGCCACGGACTGTCCGAGCCGCCGTCGGCCCAGGTGTACGACCCGAGTTGTCCGGGCACCGGGTCGCCGCCCTCGGCGGCGAGGGAGGCACCCGGCGGCACATCGAGGGTCGGGACCCCGGGCACGTCGCTGGTGGGCGTCCGCGCGGGGACCACGACCGGCGTCATCACGGGGGTCACGACTGGAGTCGGGTGGAGCGTGACGACGGGCGGCTGCGTGCCGGCGCCCCCGGTCGACGGTCCCGTGCAGGCCGCCAATGACACGAGAATGCCGAGGATCGTGACCGAAGACCGTGGAGCGAGTCGGCGGGCCATGGCGCGCACTCCTTTCATCCCTAGATACACACGGCATCGGTGCCGTTGACGGGTCCGATCGCATGACAGGCGATCACCGAGACGCGAACGACCGGGGAGTCGGAACTCCGCAGTCCTTCCTTGCTCGTCGAATTGAAGGTCGCTCTGTACTCCTGATCACTGCTCAACTCCTGGGTCATGACATACGTTCCTGCCGAGGAACCGGTCAACATCGGGCCAACGGTCGTCCACGTCGATGTACCCGGCGTGCGTCGCTTCAGCGTCACGGTTCGACCTGAGATCGGATTGCCGCCAAGTCGGACGTAGCTATCTAGATCAGTGACCCTCAGGGTCGCGCTGAGCGTGGTCGATCCCCCGATCAGGACCGTAGCCGGCGAGGCGGACAGGGTGAAGACGGTCGAAAGATCCAGGCACGTGGAGTACCTGGCCGTCCATGTCGCCATGTCGTACTGCCGTTGGAGGGTTGCGACATCGCAGACGCCGAACGTGTGCATGTTCCAGCCCGCCGATGGCTTCGTACGCGAGAAGGTCTGCACGACCGCCTCGTCATAGTCCGATCCATCGGCGAAGTTGAGGTGATGGTCGAGTCCTTCCACGTGCCCGAATTCGTCGAGCGCGATCGTCTCGGCGTCATAGCAGCCTCTCGGCGGCGACGCGTAGGTTTGGCACCACTTCAGGGTCCCCCAATCGAAGACATGGCCCTGCTCCCGGAGCCACATCGAAAACCCGTTCGGGGCGCTGCGTGTGTAGCAGGCCAGACCGTTGACCCCGCAGGTGGCCCCTGCGCCGTACCCGATCAGATTGTCGCCCCCGGCGTCGTAGGTGAAGGTCGCCGCCCTGGAGGCCCGGGTCGTCGCCACGTCGGCTGCAGCTGACTTGATGGCCGACTTGATGGGCCCGCTTGGTTCGGACCCCGATCGCCAGCGGAAGCCCAGCTCCTGGTTCTGGCCGAACGACCCGCCGCTCGTCGTCGGGTCCGGCCCGTGGGCGCTCACCGCGCCGCCTATCAACGCGATGAGCAGGGTCGCGGTCGAGCCGGTCAGGATCAGGCGGGTCGACCGGCGCGGCCGCTCGCGGTTCGTCGCTCTCGTCATCGAAGGGTCTCGCTGAGCAGTACGGTCCTGCCGCCGGTCATGTGGCGGAGGCGCGGGCGGTCGAGTCGGTTGTTGTCCGGCTGCCCGGGCGACGTCATCAGGCGCAGATCGCCCGTCACGTGCCCGAGATCCGTGGGCTGGCCGCCGCCAAGGCTGACCGAGCGGAGTGTCCGCCCCGCCGCCGAGTCGGCCTCGTACACGAGCCGCTGGTCGTCTCCGCTGCCGACCAGTGCGGCCGCACCCGCCTCTCCGACCAGGAGCACCCGGTCGCCCGAGATGACATCCGTCGACACGACCGGGCAGGGCAGTCCGAGGCAGGCGCCGTAGGTGATCACTCGCTGATCATCGACACCCAGGAGGAGCCCCAGATCGGGCTGGTCGATCATCAGCGTGGCGCCCGTGTCAGGCGCCAGGATCCGTGTGCGGCAGGCGGCTTCACCGCACGATTGGATGGCCAGTCGTCCCCTCGCGGCATCCCAGGCGAATTCGGTCGACCAGGTTCGACCGAAGCGGGCATCGGCTTCGATCGGTCCGAGGATCCGACGCGCCGCTCCACGGCCGTCCAGCGGGCGAAACCAGATCCCGAGATCTTCTCGGCTGGCGCGGTCGACCCGCATCTCGATGATGCCGCCCCTGGCCTCGTCCAGGGTCGCTCGCCGGACGATCGATCGGGTCTCGTCGAGTGGCGACCAGCAATCGCGCTCAACGTCGAGCATGTCGACACGGGACAGCGCGCCATCATCGGCCCCGACGAGCACGATCCCACCGAATGGACCAGCCGCGAACGACTCCGCGGGGAGGTCCATCGCCCGGACGACGGTGCCGTCCATTTCGGAAAGGGTGAGACGCTGGCCCCGCAACGCTCCGTCGCCATCGAGCTGAGGCTCAAGCTCGAACCACACATCCGGACCGATGCCACCCTGAACAGCGGCCGGCTCGTCCGTGCACGTCGTCGTCGCCCAGGGCTGCAGGCGGGCGCCACCCGACGCCGTGGAGACGATCGCTCCGACGCCGCCGAGGGCGATCAGTCCGGGTCCGATCCAGCGCAACCATCGAGACTCCACCATGAGTGTTGACCTCCTCCGACGGGTCGGACTGGTGGCGGGAGGAGGGCGAGAGCGCCATGGTGATCGATAGCCCTTATCGGCGGCTTATCGGCGTGTGCTACGCTCGTGACCGACAGATTTTTGTCACGCCGCGTGGTCGCGAAGCCGGTGAGATCCCGGCACAGTCCCGCTACGGTGAGCGCTTTCCTTCAGGCGAGCGCGAGTCCGGTCGCCGACCCCACGGTGCATGCTCGAACCTTCGAGAGAAAGGTAGGCAGGACCCGTGCGCTCTCCCGGCTAGACCCCTCCGTCGGATCCGAACCGATCGAGGGGTCGACTGATTCGCGAACCCCTCCGAACCCGTCACCCGTCGGAGGTCCCTGTTGCCATCCCTGTCCAGAACCCTGGCCTTCCCGCTCTCATTCGTCCTGGCCATCGGCGCCTGTTCCAGTTCGGGCGCAGCGTCGGTCGCGCCGACTTCATCGACGGTCGCGGTCGCGAGTCCCAGTGCGGCGCTCGCTCCGAACCCGACCCCGCCACTGACCCCAGTCCCAGCACCTGCCTTCCCGACGACGCTGACCGACGATGAGGGGACGGCCGTCACGATCCCCGTGGCGCCCCAGCGGATCGTCTCGTTGACCCCGGCCTCCACGGAGATCTTGTTCGGCCTGGGAGCCGGCTCGCGGGTCATCGCCGGGACCGAGGCCGACGATTACCCGCCGGCGGCTGATGCGCTTCCCGACGTCGCGACCTACGAGGCGGTCGATGTCGAGAAGATCGTGGGCATCGAGGCCGACCTTGTCATCGCCGGCGGCAACTTCTTCAACCCCCCGGAAGCGATCGCCCGATTGCGCGAACTCGGGATCCCGGTGCTCGTCCTGTACGCCCCTGACATCGCCGGCGTCCTGGCCGATGTCGAGCTCATCGGTGATGCGATCGGTCTGCCCGACGCGGCAGGTGAGATGACAGCCGCCATGCAGGCGGGCTTCGACGATGTCGCTTCGGCCACGGCCGGCCTGGACAGACCTCGGACGTTCTATGAGCTCGATGTCTCGACCGGCACGATCTACACGGTGGCCGACGAGTCGTTCAGCGCCGAGATGGTCAGTCTGGCGGGCGGCGATCCGATCACGACGGGTAGTACGACCGACTACGCCATCCCGCTCGAGCGCCTCATCGTCGCGGACCCGGAACTGATCCTGCTCGGCGACGCGGCATACCAGGTGACCGCAGCCCAGGTGAAGGACCGGACCGGCTGGGACGTCATGACGGCCGTCAGGAACGATGCGATCCGGCCGGTCAACGACATCATCATCACGCGCCCGGGGCCGCGGCTTGTCGAGGGGTTGCGCGAATTGGCCCTGGCCATCCATCCGGACCTCGTCTTGCCGTCGGCCGCGCCGATCCCGCCGCTGCCCTGACTGCGGCAATGACGACGCACCGCGAGACGCTGAGGACCGCTCGACCAAGGGTCGGGTGGTTCGGCGGCGTCCGGGACCGACCGATCCTGTTGGGCGGCCTGGGACTCGTCGCGCTGCTCGTCGCCCTCGTGATGGGCGTCGGTGTCGGGTCCGTCGCCATCGACCCCGCCGACACCATCGCGATCCTCGGCCACCGATTCCTCGGGCTCGATATCCCACAGACCTGGTCGCCCGCGACCGAGACGATCGTCGTCGAGCTGCGAATGCCGCGCATCCTGACCGCGATGCTGGTCGGTTCCGCCCTGGCCGTCGCGGGGGCTACCTTCCAGGGACTGCTTCGCAACCCGCTGGCCGACCCGTACGTTCTCGGGACCGCCTCCGGAGCGGCCCTCGGCGCTGCCATCGCAGTGCTCATCCCGGTCCGGCTCGTCATCTTCCAATTCGGGCTGATCCAGGGCCTCGCGTTCATCGGGGCGCTCGCCGCCATCACGGTCGTCTACAAGTTGTCGCGGAACAGCGGACTCGCGCCACTGACGAGCCTGTTGCTGACCGGCTACGCGGTGGGCTCGCTGCTGGCGGCTGGTCTGGCCATGGCGATGTATCTGTCGGGCGCGGCGCTGCGCCAGATCTTCACATACCTGCTGGGCAGTTTCGACGCGGCGACCTGGTCCCGATTCCTGGCCACGCTGCCGATCATCCTGCTCGCCAGCGTTGCCATCTTGTTGCGGGCCCGCTCGCTCAATGGCTTGCTGTTGGGAGAGCAGGCCGCCGCCCATCTCGGGATCGACGTCAAACGTGAGCGTCGGATCCTCCTGGCACTGGCTTCGCTGGTGACCGCCGCGGCGGTCGCGATCAGTGGGCTCATCGGCTTCGTCGGGCTGGTCGTACCGCATGTCGTGCGCCTGCTCGTTGGACCATCCGCGCGGCTCGTTCTGCCCCTTTCGATGATCGGTGGGGCGGCGTTGCTGGCCTACGCGGACATCATCGCGAGACTCGCCGGCGGGATCCCGGTCGGTGTCGTGACGGCCATCCTCGGGGCGCCATTCTTCCTGTTCATCCTGCGTCGGGCCCGAACGGGGTACGAGGTATGAGTCGAGCCATGCTGGAGCTCGACGACGTGACCGTCGCCTACCACGAGCGGCGGGTCCTGATCGATGTCTCGGTGTCGGTCGCGGCCGGCGAGCGGATCGCCCTCATCGGCCCGAATGGTGCCGGCAAGTCCACCCTGCTCGCTGCCGCGAGCGGACTGCTCAGACCGCTCAAGGGCGAGGTACGCCTCGCCGGCGATCCGGTCCGGGAGCTCGACCGTCTCGACATCGCGCGCCGGATGGCCGTGGTCCCCGGGGAAGCGAACCTGCCCTTTGCCACCCGCGTGGAGGATGTCGTCGCGCTGGGGCGGTTGCCGCATGAAGACCCCTTCCGGGGGGCCCGGCCAGCCGATCGGGCAGCCACGGCGGCGGCGATCGAGCGGGTCGGCGTCGGCCACCTGCTCGGTCGGGATGCCCGGGAACTCTCTCTCGGGGAGCGACAGCTCGTGCTCATCGCCCTCGCCGTCGCCCAGGCGGCGCCGGTCCTGGTCCTCGACGAACCGACCGTCCACCTCGACCTCCGCCACCAGGTCGGGGCGATGGAACTCCTGGTCGATCTCAACGAGCGGGACGGCACGACGATCATCGCCGTGCTGCACGATCTCGCGCTCGCCGCACACTTCTTCCCGAGACTCATCATGCTCGATGGTGGCCGGATCGTGGCCGACGGGCTCCCGGTCGATGTCCTCTCGCCGGCCCGGATCCTTGACGTCTTTGGCGTGGACCCGACCTTCGTCAGGTTGCCGGTATCCCCGATCGGTTGACCTGCGGTCAGGCATGATGGCCGGGTGCGCATCGCCGATTTCGCTCTCGAGCGCTACTTCGCCCATTGGGAATTCGCCGTCAAGCATCTGCTTTGCGCGTCGGACGTCGAGCCCTATCCGATGGCGGGACTCCTTGAGCTGGCCGATGCTGAAACGAGGGCCCTTTGGGACGACCTTCGCCTTGGGTATACGGAGTCGACCGGCCACCCGCTGCTCCGGCGTGAGATCGCCGGGCTGTACACGACCGTTGAATCCGACGACGTCCTGACCTTCGCCGGAGCCGAGGAAGCCGTCTTCTGCCTCATGAACGTGCTGCTCGGGCCGGGCGACCACGCGATCGTGACCTGGCCCGGATACCAGAGTCTCTACGAGGTCGCTCGCGCTGTCGGTGCGGACGTCACGCTGCATGAACTGCGCGAAGCCAACGCCTGGGACCTCGACCTCGACCTCCTCCGTCGACAGGTCACACCTGCGACCCGACTCATCGTGGTCAATCTCCCGCACAACCCGACCGGCATGCTCCCCGACCGGGCGGCGTATGCCGAGCTCGTCGCGCTCGCCGACGAGGCGGGGGTCTACCTTCTCGTCGATGAGGTGTATCGCGGGCTCGAGTTCGACGAAGCGGATCGGATCCCGGCCGGCGCGGACGCTCTCCCGAGAGGGCTGTCGCTCGGGGTCATGTCCAAGGCCTATGCGATGGCCGGCCTGCGGATCGGCTGGCTGGCGACGAACGACCGGGATCTGCTGGCCCGGATCGCGGCATTCAAGGACTACACCACGATCTGCTCGTCGGGCCCCTCGGAGATCCTGGCGATCATCGCGCTACGCGCCCGCGTGACCGTGCTGGCGCGCTCGCGCGGGATCGTCGGCGCGAACATGGACTTGCTTGATGCCTTCTTCGAGGATTGGGCGGACCGCTTCGAGTGGGTACGGCCGCGGGCCGGCTCGATCGGCTACCCGCGCCTCACGGCCCCCGGTGTCCGGATCGACGACTGGGCGGCCGATCTCGTCGAGGCCGAAGGGGTGCTGCTGCTGCCCGGCTCGCAACTCGGCCATCCCGGCAACCGTTTTCGCATCGGCTTCGGTCGGGCAGACCTACCGGAAGCGCTGGCACGACTGGAGTCATTCGCCGGGAAGACCCTGCGCTGATGCTGCCGGGTCTGCGCTGCAGCCGCCCCGACGGGCCCTAGCCTCGCTTTCGAGGCAGGTCGAGGAACGGCAGCTCGACGACGGTCGCGGCGACGCGCCCGCGGCGCCCTTCGACCGTCCATTCCAGCGCGAGCCTGGTGCCCACTGGTTCGTATTCCGCCGGCACGGACCCGAGCGCGATGGCTTGCTTGAGGATCGGGCTCCAACCATGACTCGTGGCGCGGCCGACCTGGCGCCCGCCCGCGAAGACGGGGACCGGGGCGCGGTCCACGATCGGGCTGATCGCCGGCGGCAGGCCCTGCGCGTCGTACAACCCCTCGATGTCGTACCAATCGAGTTGCAGGCCGACCAGCCGCCGCTTCGGTCCGCCGGCCTTCGCTTCGCGTTCGAGTGCCAGGCGCCCGACGAAATCACCCTTGTCGAAGGAGACCAGTCGGCCGAGGCCGATCTCGGCAGGTGAGTAATGCTGGTCCGGGTTCATCGCATGACGGGCCGACGTGTAGTCGACCTCGAGCAGGATCAGCCCGGCCTCCAGCCTGACCACGTCGAGGGCAAGCATCCCGGCGGGCCGGATGCCGTACGCGCGGCCGACCTTCATCAGCGCGTCCCAGACTGCGACGGCACCCTTGATCGGGATCCATAGCTCGAACCCAAGGTCGCCCGTATAACCGGTCCGCGAAACGTCGATCGCAACCCTGCCGACCTTTGACGGCCGCCGACGGAAGTAGCCCAGGTCGGCGAACGACTCCCCGGTCGCGGCCTCGAGGACGTCGCGTGAGAGGGGTCCCTGGAGCGCGAGTGCGGCGGTCGCCTCGGTTTCCTCGACGATCGCGACATCGAGACCCGCGCTGTTCTGGCGCAGCCAACGGAGCTGTGGATCGGCCGCCGTCCAGCGATACAACTGGTCATCGAGGCGATGGACGGTGCCGTCGTCGACGACCTTGCCATTCTCGTCGCACCACGGCGTGTAGACAACGCTCCCGACGGCGATCCTCGTCGCATCCCGGGTGATGACCCGGTCGACGAGACGGAGCGCGTCCGGACCCGAGACCAGGTATTTGAAGAGGGGCGACACGTCAAAGACCGCGGCCGCCTCGCGGATCGCGTTGTACTCGATGTCGTGCGCATCGGCGTAGACGCTCGACGCAAAGTAGCCAGACCACTCGCGCCACTGCATCTTCCGATTCAGCGCTGAAGTCCGCCGATGGAATGCGGTTCCGACGCTCACGTGCCGGTTGTCCTCCAAAAGGGTCGTCATGTCAGTATGCAGGATTCGTATGCAGACCGGATGCCGCTCGCACCGCCACCCGGCGGCGCGGTCCGCTAGAATTGCATCGAACATATGCAGCTTGGATAGTCGCGGAGGGCCGTTCCCTTGGCCCAGTCGTACGACGCGGTCGTCATCGGTGGTGGCCACAACGGCCTGGTGAGCGCGGCCTATCTTGCCCGTGCCGGGTTGAAGGTCCTCGTCCTGGAAAAGCGCCACGTCCTCGGCGGCGCTGCGGTCACCGAGGAGATCTTCCCGGGATTTCGGTTCTCGGTGTTCAGCTACGTCGTGTCGCTGCTCCGACCGGAGATCATCCGCGACCTCCAGCTCCCGAAGCATGGCCTCGACATCCTGCCGCTCGACGGGACCTTCACCCCACTGCGAAGGGGCGACGGTCCGGCGTCGGGCGGCGGCGACTACCTGTGGCGGGTCAACGATCACGGGCGCACGATCCGAGAATTGCGGCGCTGGTCGGCGAGCGATGCGGAAGCCTACGAGGAATATGGCCGGCTCATGGTCGAGATGGCCCGCTTCATCAAGCCGATCCTGGCCATCACCCCGCCCGACCTCTCGAGTCTCGACCTGCGCCCGATGGTGCCCCTGGCCGGCCTCGCACGTCGCTTCCAGCAGCTTCCCGAACGCCAGCGAGCGGTCTTCGTCCAGCTCATGACGATGAGCGCATCGGACTTTCTGGACCAGTGGTTCGAGACCGATCCGCTCAAGGCGACGATGGCGGCATCGGGGATCATCGGGACCTATCAGGGTGTCAAGAGCCCGGGTACCGCGTACGTCCTGCTGCACCACTACATGGGCGAGATCGATGGTGCGTTCCGGGCGTGGGGGATCCCAAAGGGCGGGACCGGGAGCGTGAGTACTGCGATCGGCCAGGCCGCGCTCTCCCTGGGCGCCGAGATCCGGACCGAGGCACCGGTTGCGAGGGTGATCGTCGAGGGCGGA
>SPCO01000194.1 GCA_004525275.1 Thermomicrobiales bacterium
CACCAACCGGACCGGCACCAACCAGGCTCACCGCGTGCCACGGACGCGAATCATGACCGACCGTCTACCGCGGGATCTGCCGCTCGATGCCCACATGCACACGGACCTGTCGCATGACAGCGACGTTCCGATCGATGTCTACGCGGCCGGCGCACTCGAGCGCGGGATCGCGGAGATCGCCATCACCGATCACGTCGACTTCGAACCGGGTGCTCCCGCGTACGCCTATTCGACTTTCGCCGATCGGGAGCGGATGGTGCGTGATGCCGCTGAGCGCTGGGGACCGCAGGGCGTTCAGATCCGGTTCGGGGTCGAGCTCACCTACGATCGAGCCTGGGAGTCGGACATCCGCACCCATCTCGCTCGCCACGCGTACGACTTCACGATCGGTTCCGTGCACAACACGCTCGCGTCTCCGTACCGCCGCGCGCGGATCGAGGCCTTCATCGCGGGTCGGACGCTGGCCGAGATCGTGGCCCCGTCCTTCGACGAGGTCGCGGCTGCCGCCCGCTCCGGGCTGTTCGATGCCATCGGTCATATCGACTGGGTCAAGCGGTTCGTCTATCCACACGTCCTGCCAGCCGCCTTCGAGGCAGCGCCGGAGTTGTACGAACCGATCCTCGAGGCACTGGTCGAAAGCGGAACGGCCCTCGAGATCAACACGAGCGGGCTCCGCTATCCGATCGGCGTGTCGCTCCCTCATCCGGCCGTCGTCGATCGATTCCACGAACTCGGTGGCCGCGCGGTGACCGTAGGCTCCGATGCGCATCGAGCCGATCAGGCCAACTGGGGTCTGGATCAGGGCTATGCGATCGCGGTGAATGCCGGGTTCTCCGAGCTCACCTTCCGGCGTGGTCCCGGAGCCGCGCGGGTGGCGGTGGCCATCCCCGGCGCCTGATCGACATCTGGCATGCTGGGCCGGCCATGGCCACCCTAACGCCACGTCCGGTCGTTCGTTGTGGGTCTTGACGACGCCGCGATCGAGCGGCTGGTGGACGAGGCCCGGTCGGGGGACGCCTCGGCATTCGGGCATCTGTTCGATCACTTCCACTTGCCGGTCTATCGATACGTCGCCTGCCGCGTCCGCCGCTCGAGCGATGCGGAGGACCTGACGCAGTCGATCTTCGTCAAGGCCCTGGAAGCCCTGCCCCGTTACGAATCGCGGGGCATCCCGTTCGGGGGCTGGTTGTTTCGCCTGGCACGGAACGCCGTCATCGATTTCGTCAGGACCAGCCACGAGCATGCCGACCTCGCCGAGTCGGCCGAGCGAGCCGGCACCGACGTCGCGCCCGATGACCTGGCGGTGACCCGCCAGGAGATCGAGGCGGTCGGGGTGGCGTTGTCGGTCTTGACCAATGAGCAGCGTGATGCCATCGCGCTCCGCTTCTTCGCCGGGTTGTCGGCCCGCGAAGCCGCCGACGCGATGGGCAAGCAGGAGGGAACCGTCCGCGGGCTGCAGTTCCGGGCCATCGCCGCCTTGCGGCGTCAACTCCTGATCGATGCGCCAGAAGCCGGAATGTCAGGCTCGCCGGAGTCTCCGAGGATGCCGTGATGGACGACGAGATGCGCGACCCGATCGAACCCGGGGAGGAGGAGCTGGCGCGACGGCTGCAGGCCTACGCCGATGCTCGCATGACCCCGAGTGACGAGGCGACCGCGCGGATGCGCGCCACCGTCGAGACTGCCCTGGGGTCTCTGGGCCGAGCCGCGCACGAACCCGCGGCGGCCACTCGTCGTTTCGGCTGGCGTCGGTCGGCCGCGACGCTCCTTGCCGGTGGTCTCACATTGGCGATCGTCGCCGGCGCCGCAGCCTATTCCACGCGGCCGGGGGCTCCCTTCTACGCAGCGCGACTGTGGACCGAGGCGGTCAACTTGCCGACTGCCATCGTCGTGCGGGCGCAGGCCGAGGTCGATCGACTGGAACGGCGGATCCAGGAAGCGCGCGATGCATCGGACTCGGGGGATGCAGGGGCTGCCGATGCCGCGCTCATCGCCTATTCGACGATCCTCACCGAGGCGGCGTCGGAGGTCGACGGTTTTCCCGATGCGATGGCGATGCTCGAGGCTACCCTGACCCGAGAGGTCGTGGTTCTGGCATTCCTGGTCGAAACCGTGCCCGAACCTGCCATGATCGCCGCAACGCAGGCGCTCCAAACGTGCAACATGACACTTGATGAACTCAATGACCGATAGCCGGCCAGATCAGCTCATGCGGCTCACCGTCGTCGGTGCCGGACCGGCGTACACCGATCGACCCGGCGCTACGGGCGCCGCCTACCTGATTCGCCATGGCGAGCATTCCGTACTGCTGGATCTCGGTCAGGGATCCTATGCTCGGCTGGCTGGCCTGTTGGATCCGGCGACCCTCGATGCCGTCCTGATCAGCCACCTCCATCCCGACCACTTCGTGGATCTTGTGCCGCTTCGGCACTACCTTCGGTGGGAGGTGCCGCGCGGACGGGTTCGTGTCGTCGGTCCGCCCAAGTTGGCGGCCAGACTCGATGCGCTCCACGATGAGCCCGGGTTCTCGGCGGCGGCACTCGATGTCGAGACCTTGGGCCCAGGCCTCCTGGAGATCGGTCCCTTCGAGATCGAGGTGGCCCGAGTGACCCATACGGACTCGAGCTTCGCATTCCGGGTCGCGATCCCCGGTCCCGGTCCGGGGCTCGTCTATTCCGGTGACTGCGGGCGCGCCGAGGATCTCGATGTGCTCATTCGCCCCGGAGACGTCCTCCTATCCGAAGTGTCGTTCGGACCGGGTCCCGCCATGCCAGGCCCGTGGCACCTCGACGGGCCGGCGGTCGGCGCCCTGGCTGCGCGGACGGGTGCTGGGAGGGTGCTCCTCACCCACCTTCAGATGGGCTTCGATCGCGCCGCGACCATCGACAGCGTGTCCGCCCGCTTCAGTGGTGGCCCCGTCGAACTCGTGGACCCAGGTTTCGAGACGACGATCGGCGACTGAGTTCGGGCGAGTGGCTCGGTGGGGCCCCTCGGGCGCCGGGGCCGTTGGGGCGTGAGGCGGGCAACTTGGCTGCAGCGCCAGCACGGGGCAAGGTGGCCCGAGGCGGGGTGGCAGTCCAGACACGAGACTTGGCGCGTCGGCGCCAGACGCCTGAGGCGACCGCGTCGGCGCCAGACGCGTGAGGCGACCGTCGGGAAGCTCGTGCCGCCCCTGAGGGGCTCTGTTTGGGCGGCCCGTTGGCCGATTTGAGCGTCAGGAGTCCGAAACGGCCAACGGAAGGGCTCTCTCGACGGTCCGATGGTCCCTAGAGG
>SPCO01000172.1 GCA_004525275.1 Thermomicrobiales bacterium
CTTCGACTGGGTCGTCACGGCTCAACAGGTCGGCGCCTACAAGCCGAGCGAGCGCAACTTCGAGGTCGCCTTCGAACGGCTCGGCCTGCCTCGCGACCGGATCCTGCACGTTGCCCAGAGCCTGTTCCACGACCACGTCACGGCTCAGCGTCTTGGTCTGACGACTGTCTGGATCGACCGCCGCCACGGGCGTCCCGGGTCGGGTGCAACACCCCCGGTGACGGTCAACCCGGATGCGACGTTCCCGGATATGGCCTCATTCGCATCCGCTGCAACCGCCCGGGAGACCGGGGCCTAACCGGCGATCGCCGCCTCTCCCCAGACCTGTTCGAGGTACCGCCGGACGGCCTCGACGCCCTCGCCATGCAGGCGATAGATGTGGCGGGTCCCACGCGACTCCTCGACGACGAGTCCAGCCTCCTTGAGCAGCCGCAGGTGCCGTGAGACCGCTGGCCAACTGATCGGCAAGAAGTCGGCCAGCTCCTGGACAGAATGCCCGCCGGTGCCCAGCAGCTCCACGATCGCCCGTCGGTTCGGGTCGCCCAGGGCCTCGAACGGGTCGCGCGCCGGGGCGGCAAACGAGCCGGATGCCACCGCCTTAGCGCGCCCTCATCCGGTTGTTCTTCGGATCATGGGTGACCTCCGCAAGACCCAGGGCCTCGAGCAGCGGCGGCACGTAGACGCCGAACCGGCCACGCAGGCCTTTCTTGAGTCCGTACCAGCCACCGAGCGGGTTGTCCGCCGACCGACCCCAGGCTTCGACGGTCCCGTCCTGCGGCGTCTTCTGCTCGTCGGCGCCGCCAAGCGGCATCCAGTCGCCGTGTGCCTTGAGCATCGCGTGCAGGTCGTCGATGGCGCGCCGGTCGTACTTGAGCTGCGTCCCACCGACCTGGCAGATGATGGCCGGCGGGTCGGCACCCTCGTCGAGGTACATCTGGTAGCCGGATGTCCCGGGCGGTGTCTGGAGCTGCCATGGGTCTTCCCTGGTGCCCGTTCCCGCGTACTCCACCATCGTCTTGCCTCCCATCGAGCCGTATCCAATATCGGTAACTCAGGGGTTACGCTATCAGCCACCTTCGACCGGGGCAACTAGGATGTGTCGATGCGCAAGTCACTCCATGAAGTGGCCGTCTTCCGCGAAGACACAGGATCGTCACGATGACCGGGCATGCTGTTGGCTCATCGACCCTGGGGAACACATGATCGACCGCCACAGATTCGCCCGACTCAGCCTCTCCGTCTCGGCCATGCTGTTTGTCGTGGCCGCCTGCAGCAGTGCCGGAAGCGGAGTCGCGACGAGCGGATCAACGGCGAGTTCGCCGCCGGCTTCGTCGCCGGGTTCGACACCCGATTCGGCGCCCGCAGCGAGCACAGCACCGACGTGGCCCGGCACGACCGCGCCGAGCGCAGCGCCCGACAGCACGGCTGACAGCGCCACCCCGATCCTCGATCAGGACTGGGCGACCGCCGAACTCGTCGATGTCGCCACGGGCAAGACCTTCCGGATCGCCGATCACGCCGGCAAAGTCATCATCCTCGAGACGATGGCCATCTGGTGCCCGACCTGTCGGTCGCAACAGAACGATGTCCGATCGGCCTTCGGGCAACTTGCCGCCGACTCGGTCGTCCACGTGGTTCTGGACACCGACCCGAGCGAGAACGCCGGCAGTCTGGCCGACTACCGGAAAAGCAACAGCTACAAGGGCGTCTACGCGATCGCCACCGCCAAAGTGGCACGCGCGTTGGTCAGGGACTTCGGCGACCAGATACTGAACGCGCCCTTGACCCCGATCGTCGTCATCGGGACGGATGGTCGGGTGACCCTGACCGATTTCGGACGGAAGAGTCCCAGCGACATCGTCAGCCTGGCGCAAGCGAACGGAGCGTAGCTCTGGAGGGTCTCTGGTTGGCGTTCACGTTGGGCCTGGCCAGCGCGGCGAGTCCGTGCCTCCTGCCGCTCTATCCCAGCTTCCTGGCCTATCTGTCCGCCAATACGGCAGCGCTCGCGGGTCGCCGTGGGACCGGTCTGCTCGGGCTGATCATCCTGGCCGGTGTCCTGACCACGATGTTGGCGGTGGCGATCGTGCTCGTCGTCGTGGCGGTTCCGATCGGCTCGGTCCTGGCGTTCCTGATCCCGGCCGTGGACCTCGTCCTCGTCATCCTTGGCATCCTGCTACTCGCCGGGCGCAACCCATTCGAACGGCTGCCTGGGATGACCGTTCCGATCATCTCCAACCCATTCGGCCAGGCCTACGTGTACGGGCTGCTGCTCGGCCCACTGGCGCTGCCGTGCGCGGGGGTCTTTGCGATCTCGCTCATCGCGTATTCGGTCGGCCTGACCGAAACGCTGCCAAGGATCCTGACGTTCATCGCCTACGGGCTCGGCTTCGGCCTCCCTCTCGTCCTCCTGTCGCTGCTGGCCGGCGCCCGGCGAGTCCAGGTCGTGCGTTTCATCACCAGCCACCATCGGGCGATCGAGATCGTCAGCGGAGTGTTGCTGGTCGGCGTCGGGATCGGCGACTTCATCCTGAACTGGGACAGCATCCGGCTGACGTTCGGCGTCGGCTGATGCGAGACTGAAGCCATGACGAACACTGATTTCCGCGACCCCGCGGTGACGATCATCTACGGCGTCGATACCTGCGAGGACACGACCCGCGCCCGCGAGCGTTTCGATGCAGCTGGGCGCGCGTATCGCTACGTCCGCCTCGATGAGGACACGGCCGCGCGCGATCGACTCCACGCCGCCAGCTACGTTTCGACCCCCGTCGTCGTGACGCCTGGCGGAACGCTGGCGGTGGAGCCCTCGGACGAGATCCTGGCCGAGCTCATCGCCGAAACTGCCCGAGCGCGCTGACCGGCGGGCGGAGCCTGCGGTCGACGCGAACGGCGCTAGCCGGACCCGCCCGGCCTCGGGAGCCGCGCCGTGACGGCGGACCACAGGCGATCCGTTCGAACTCGAAGCCACGCCGGCGAATCGACGATGAGGTAGAAGGCCACATAGGCGTAGGCAATCCCGGCCACGACATCGATAAGCCAATGGTCGCCCGTGTACAAGACAGAGAAGGAGACCAGCACGGTATATCCGAAGGCCAGCCAGCCGACTCGTCCGAACGCCCGGCGAAGCGCCAGGAAGGCCAGGAACGGATAGGCAACGTGCAACGACGGAAACGCTGCGACGAGGTTCGGACTCGCGCTCCACGCGAGCGAATACAGATACCGACCGTCGAATCCGAGCGCCTTGGCCAACTCCTCGAATGCCGCCGGTTTCAGGTACTCGATCACCGGCGCGCCGTCCGGGCCGGCCAGGGCTCCGGCATCCGCGGCGTACCACGGCGGCGCGGCCGGGATCAGGAGATAGGTCACGAAACCAGCCAGGCTGAGCACGATGAGACCGGCCACGAAGTCGTAAAACTGTGGGCGGCGCCAGACCCACAGAACGTAGCCCGTGACGAACGGCAGTGCGAAATGGAGCATGTAGACGACCGTGGCGAGGATGGCGAACGGGTCGGTGCCCGTGTCGGGTCGTAGCGCCTCCTGGAGGACCTGGGTCGGGATCGCGCCGAACGAGATGATCCGATCGGCGAGAACGAGGTCCTCGACGTGGACCGTCAGCCCGGTATCGTCAGCGATGCCGCGCATCAGCTCGTAGGCCAGTAGAAGCGCGATGAACGGGATCCAGTCACGAAGGAACAATCGGCCCCGGCCAAGCAGGACAGCCGACAGCCCGAATGCCACTGCAAGGACATCAGGGGTGAGGGCGATGCCCCGGTCGAACATGATCGCGACGACAAGCACGGCATAGCCGATCAGGGCAACCGTCAAGAGCCGGTCATTCCGGCGGCTGAGTAACGGGATCAGATCCGAATCGATCCGTGCCGTGACTTGGTCTCCTCCCATGACTCGACACGATACCGTGGACGCGAGTCGGACCCCCCGGTCTGCGCTACCCTTCGAGCGATCAGGGGAGGAAGGGTCACGACGCTCTGCACGAACTGCGGCACGGAGAATAAGTCCGGACGAAAATTCTGCGTGGGCTGCGCGAGCCCCTTGGCCAGCACCTGTCCCAACTGCGGAGCGGCGGTCGAATCGGGCGATCGGTTCTGCGGTGAGTGCGCGACGCCGCTGCC
>SPCO01000029.1 GCA_004525275.1 Thermomicrobiales bacterium
CTGGCCGAGCTGGCCATCAAGGAAGACCCAGTAGTCGAGCTGGCTCCGCCAGCGATGGAGATCGGCATCGCCGACGAGCGAGCTGATCTCGGGGAATGCCTCGCGGAAGATGTCGCCATCGACGGAGACCCGGCACCGTCGGGCACGAGCGCCTTCGATGACCTCCACGCCGCGATCCTCCGCCGTGGCCCGGATCCCGGGCGTCAGAGCGGCGTTCAAAGCGCGGATATCGACCGTGTCCGCGGCGACGGTCGATGGGCTCACCTTGAGCCACGATGTCCCCGGGAAGGCGATCCACCCGGTGTCGCCGATCCTCGCCTTCCCATACCGTCCGATCTCTCGATCACCGGCCACGAACGTGAGCCAACGGAAGTCGTCACCGACGCGGAGACCGGTCAGGTCGGCCTGACCGATCGACCGGAAATCGACAGATGCCGCCATCTCGAGGTGGAGGCGCGCATTCGCGCCGGCCGTCAGGGTCTCGTCGCACGGTGGTGGCTCGTCTGCCCCGACCACTGGGCCGAACCGGGAGTCGGTGACTGGCATGTCCCGGATCGCGATGTCATTGGTCACGGCGACGGCAGCGAACGCCAGACCCGATATTGCCGTGGCCGCGGCCGCGAGGGCGGTCCCCAGGAGCAGCCGCCGGCGCCGCATGGAAGTCCCTCCGTGCAACCGCCTGGCGACCCCGAATCCGCTGAACAGGCTGGTTGCCAAGAGCGCCAACAACCACGGATAGATGGCCTCAAGCGACGGCAGGAGCGTCCGCGATCCGAACACCAGTAGCTGGGTCACGACCCCGGTGATCGAGGGAACGAGGCACAGGATGGCCAAGATCCCCAACCAGACGATCGCTGGAAAGGCCACGTCACCACGGGCGACCGGAGGCCAGACCACGGCAGCCAGGGCGATGACGATCGGGAGCATCGCGGTGAGCCCGACCAGGACGTCGAATGGCCCGCCCGGTCGATAGGCGAGCAGGATGAGCCCGGCCGCGATCGTCCAGCAGACGACGAGGGCGGTGGCGAGGAGCCGGAGTTCGAAGGCGCGGACCCGCATGCTTCGGAGTCTAGTCGGCGCTCAGCTCGGACAACCGCACCGGGAGCCGGAAGTACCGGGCTGACGCGGACCCTCGGGTCATCGTTCGGCTGGGACCCTCGCCGCAAACATGTCTACACCGTACCGGACCGGACGGTTCGGACGACCGCGAGGGACGGGGAAGCGTGTGACATGGCCAGCCAGGCAGCGCGCGGGTCACGACAGGGAGGGCGTTCAGCTCGCCCCGCCGCAGCGGCCACCTCGGCACCCGCGACCAAGTCCGTCTACCGGCTGCTCGTGATGCGGGGCATGAGTTCGACTGAAGCGGCCAGCCTGACCGCGTTGATGTGCGGCCTGCCCTCGAGCGACCTGCACTGGTCCCTCGATCAACTCAACCACCTCCTTTTCCTGCGGCGGATGCACGAGACCGGCCGCTACTGAACCTCGTTTCCACCGGACCGTGACGGCGCCCTCCTCCCGCCGCCACGACCTCGTTCCGAAGCGGCGCCGAGCCTCCTCCCGGCGCCGCTTCGGCGCGTCTGGGCCAGCGACTCAGAGATGGCGCCAGGGGTGTCGGATTTCGTTGGCGACGGACGGCGATGTACACTCTCGCCCGTCCCCACGATCTGAGGTAGGAACCATGCGCAAGACGACAACGCTGTCCATCGCCCTGTTCGCGATCATCGCCGTCGCCTGCTCGAGTGCAGGAGTCACGGGCTCACCGACGGTCTCGGAGGCTCCGGCGCCATCGGCCGCGATCGCTTCGGTCGCACCCACGGAGGCGCCGGCCGAAACGCCGACCACGGCACCCCCTGCCACGCCCGGTCCCTGTGATCCGGCCAATCTCGCGCTGTTGGCCCCGGGCACCCTGACCATCGGCACGGATAACCCAGCCTACTCGCCGTACTTCGAGGGGAACGCCGATGGTTCCGAGACCTCCCCCTGGAAACTCGGTGATCCGACGAACGGTCAAGGATTCGAAAGCGCCTTCGCCTATGCGCTCGCAGAGCAGCTCGGCTTCTCGGCGGATCAAGTCGTCTGGACGTACGTCCCGTTCGCGAACTCCTACAAGCCCGGTCCAAAGGACTTCGACCTGGACATCAACCAGGTCTCATACCGGCCGAAGCGCGCGGTCGCAGCCGACCTGTCCGATGGCTACTACTTCCTCAACCAGGCCGTCGTGTCCAAATCCGACAACCCCATCGCGGCCGTCACGTCGGTCGCCGGCCTGGCCGACTACCGCTTTGGTGCCCAGGTCGGGACGACCAGCTTCGAGACCATCACGGACGTTATCAAGCCGACCCAGGCAGTCGGCGTCTACGACAACAACAATGATGCCCTCGCGGCGCTGAGGGCCGGCCAGATCGACGCCATCGTGGTCGACTTCCCAACCGCGTACTACATGGCGAACGTGCAGATGGCGAAGGGCACCGTGGTCGGTCAGTTGCCGCTGGCGGCCGGTGCCGAGCCCGAACACTTCAGCGTTGTGTTGCCCAAGGACAGCTCGGTCACCGCGTGTGTGAACACGGCGATCGCGGCCATGAACGCGGATGGATCACTCGCCGCGATCACCCAGGAGTGGCTGTCCGACAAGATCCAGGCACCGGTCTTCACGCCGTAGCCCACACGTCTCCGGAGTAGACCCTAAAAGGGGGCCAAACCGTGACGCCTGGCGCGCCCCCGATCGTTCGACGTCGTCGTTCGACGGTCGCCTGGCGCTCGACGGCCGTCGCGCTCGTGAGCACGACCGTCGTCCTCGGCGGGCTGGCCTGGGTCGTCGTCAACGCCCCGAACTGGCCCGAGGTCCAGCAGGACTTCCTCGATGGCCCGATCTTCTGGGAGAGTCTTCCCGATCTGATCGCGGCTTTCTGGACGAATATCAGGCTCTTCCTGATCGCCGAGGCCCTGGTCCTGCCCTTCGGTCTGCTGCTTGCGATCATGCGCGGCCTGCCCGGGCCCGTCTTCGTCCCGATCCGGGGCCTGGCGACCGCCTATGTCGACATCTTTCGCGCCGTGCCCGGGATCGTGGTCATCTACGTTCTCGGTTTCGGCGTCCCCGGGCTGCAGATCCCGGGCGTGCCGAACGAAGCGTTCTTCTGGGCAGTCGTCGCACTGACCCTGATCTACTCGGCCTACGTGTCAGAGGTCTACCGGGCGGGCATCGAGTCCGTCCACCCAAGCCAGGACGCGGCGGCGCGTTCGCTCGGTCTGTCGCGCCTCCAGTCGATGCGCCACGTGATCCTGCCGCAGGCCATACGGCGGGTCACCCCGCCGCTACTGAATGACTTCATCGGTCTCCAGAAGGACACCGTCCTTGTGTCGTTCATCGGCGTCGTGGAGATCTTCCGGACGGCCCAGATCGACCAGGCAGCGAACTTCAATTTCACGCCGGTCATCGCGGTAGCCCTCGTGTTCATCGTCGTGACCATCCCGCTCGCCCGGTTCACGGACTGGCTGGTCGCGCGTGACAAGCGCCGGGCGGCGGCTGGCGGCGCCCGATGACCATCCCGGCGCTGCGGATCGAGGGCCTCCACAAGTCGTTCGGAGACCTGGCGGTGCTGCGCGGCATCGACATGGTCGTCGAGGAGCACGAAGTCGTGTGCCTGATCGGCGCCTCAGGCTCCGGCAAGTCGACCCTGCTCCGCTGCATCAACCTGCTCGAGCCGATCGATGCCGGCCGGATCTTCATCAAGGACGATGAGATCACCGCCGATGGCGTCCATCTCGACCGCATCCGGCGCCGGATCGGGATCGTCTTCCAGGCCTTCAACCTGTTCCCGCACATGTCCGTCCTCGACAATGTCACCCTGGCGCCGCGCAAGGCACTCCGACTGCCCAGGGAGCAGGCCGAAGCGGATGCCACGGAGTTGCTCGCGAGGTTCGGCCTGGCGGACAAGCGCAACGAGGTTCCTGACCGGCTTTCCGGCGGCCAGCAGCAGCGCGTCGCGATCGTCCGCGCGCTGGCGATGAAACCGGACCTGCTGCTCCTCGACGAAGTCACGAGCGCACTCGATCCCGAGTTGGTCGCCGAGGTCCTGAACGTGATTCGGGAGCTTGCCGTTGGCGGCATGACGATGGTCATCGCTACCCACGAGATGAGTTTCGCCCGGGACATCGCCGATCGGGTCTGCTTCCTCGACGCTGGGACGATCATCGAGGAGGGCCCGCCCGCACAGGTGCTCAGAGACCCGACCGAAGCGCGGACGCGGCAATTCCTCCAGCGGATCATCGAGGCCGGCCGGCTCTAGGTTCGGGTCGGTCCGCGGGCAGCCCTTGGTCAGCCCTCGAAGACCGACTCGTCGGGCAGATCCTCGGGCTCGACCGTGGTATCCGGGGCCGCGCTCTCCTCGCCAGGTAGATCCTCCGGATCGACTTCATGATTCGGGATGAGGTCGAGGGTCCAGCCGACCTGGAGATAGTTCGGGCGGTACTGGCGCGAATCCGGGTCGAGTGATGGATAGCGAAGCCGATTCCAGTACGCGATGCTTCGCCCGTCCGTCCCGTACTGGCGCGCGATCTTGACCAGGCTGTCGCCGGGGCCGACGACGTGGACCAGGAATGTCGGGAGTGGCTTGGGTGTCGGCCGGACGTACGAAGGCGACGGGGTCGGACCGGTCGGTGTCGGGATCGGCGTGGGGATCGGAGTGGCGCCACCGGCGACCGTTGACGGTCGTGGTCGGTTGGTCGGTTCCGGGACGCATGCGGATACCGGGACCGCGACAGCCAGAAGGGCGAGAACCAGACTCCGGATGCGCATACCGCCCATGGTGACGGCTCGAGCCCGGATTCGGTGACGGAACCGGATCAGACGCTGGGCGGCGCAGCCGAGTCGACCGGAGTCGGCTCCTGCAGTGACTGCTCCTCGGAGGCGAGCGCGAGCCCCTCGGCAGCGGTCACGACTCGATCACGCCCGGCCCGCTTCGCCACGAAACAGGCCCGATCCGCCGCCAGCAGGATGTCGCTGGCCGTGTCGCCGTCTGCCGGGAAGGTCGCCGAACCGACCGACGCGGTCACCCGAGCTTCGGCGCCGGCGACCGCTCCCTTGACTCGCTCCGCGACACGCAGGGCGCCGGCCTCGTCGGTGCGGGGCAGGATGAACGTGAATTCATCCCCGCCATAGCGGAAGACGAAGTCCGACTCGCGGCCGGCGTGGACCAGCGCCGCCGAGATCCGTCGGAGGGCCGCATCGCCGGCTTGATGGCCGAGGTCGTTATTGACGAGCCTGAAGTCGTCCAGGTCGAGCATGATGAGGCTGAATGGCGCGCCTTCGCGCACGCTCCGCTCGAGCCACTCCTGGAACGTGCCGTGATTGAGGAGCCCCGTGAGATCATCCGTGCGGGCTCGGATCTCGACGGCCTGGAAGACCTCTGCGTTCTGGAGCGCGATCGAGACCTGGGCTGCGAACAGTTGGACCAGCTCGAACTCCTCCGCGCCGAACGTGCCCTCGAGACCGAGTCGTTCGATCGTCACGACGCCGATCGCCCCACCTCGTCCACGAAGCGGAACGACGATCAGGCTCCCGTCCAGGGCTCCGGAATCTTCAAGAAACTGGTTGACCCGGGGATCGCTGCGTTCGTCGGCGATGAGAACCGGCTCGTTGTGCTCGACGACCCAGGTGGCGATGCCGGTCTCGCCCGACCCCCAGGGCTCCATGTAGCGCGCCGCATGGACGCCGTGCGCCGCGAGGGGCGTCAACAGCCCGCTTGCCGGATCGACGACCTCGATGGCGACGTTGTCCGATTCGACCAGCCGTCCAAGTCCGTCGGTGATGCTCTCGAGGACGCCCCGTTCATCGAGTGTGGTCAGCAGCGATTCGCTGATCTGGAGGAGTTCCCGCTGGCCCCGCAATTGCCGCTCCAGCGCCAGGGTCTGCTCGCGGAGACGCTCGGTCGTATCGGCGTTCGCCATCGCCTGGGCCGCAAGGCTGGCGTAGATGACGAGGAGCCGAAGGTCGTCATCGGTGAACCGATCGAGTCCGAGCTTGGAGAGGACCAGGACCCCCAGGACGCGGTCATCGAAGATCATCGGCGCCAGGAGCATCGATTCGTCGAGGTTGTCCTCCGTCCCCGGGACGGTCGAGGCGCGCGGGTCGGCCGATGCGTTGCCAAGGTTCTGCGGGACTCGGTGTTCAACGACCCAGCCGGTGATGCCCTCACCGACCTTGAGTTTGAGCTGGTCCGGCGTCTCATCGACGTACTCCCCGACCTGGCCGAGGATGGCGACAGGCAGCAAGTCGTCATCGACAAGGCGGTAGACCCGGGCGTTGTGATAATCGATCAGCTCGCGAAGCTCGCTGGTGATGGATTGACCGATCTCGGCCACGGTGGAGAGCCGGCTGAGCCGGGCGCCGAGCTGCTGGATGGATTGGAGTTGGGCCGCCCAGGTCGCCGTCCGCTCGTCACTTGTCCCAGCCCGGAGTGCCGCGACCCGTTTCCGGAGATCGCTCTCGTCGTCCGGTTGCTGGAGACCAAGATTCATCGCAATGGCCTCGGCGGAGATTCGTGCCAGATCGGCGTCATGGGAGCTGAGTGATCCGGCCGCCTCGCCGACGAGGTGCAGAACGCCCCATGCGCGGGGTCTCCCTGGGATGACCACGGACAATTCCGGCCGGCCATCGGGACGATTCGCCGATCCGACTTCTGACGGGGGCCCGACCACGGTCATATCGGTGCCAGCGGTGGCTCGAGGCCAGAACCGATCGCCTCGAGCCTCCCAGATGGCAACGAAGGGGTGGCCATATGCATCGGCGATCGTACGCACGACGGATTCGAGCGCGGCGTCGGGCGTGTCAGCCTGACCGACCGCCCGGACGACGTCGGCTGCCACCGTCAGGTCAAGGTGGTGCCGTTCGGCCTCCAGGGGGTCGGCCGAGGCGGCGCCGACCGAGGATCCCCTGGATCTCGAGAATCGAGGTGGCGCACTGGGATCCACGGTCCGGCGGCCACCCCAGTGGCCGGGTGGATCGGCGCCGGCACCATCGTGGTTTCCGATCTCGCCCGCTGCCAGGAATCGCTGCAGGTCACCCAGCCGGTAGCGTCGATCTCCCCGCGAGTTGATCCGGTAATAGCGGAGTCGCCCGGCATCGCTCCACGACCGCACGGTGTTCGGATGGACACCCAGCAGGCGGGCGGCCTTGGTCACGGAGAGCGTCGCGTCAGTGGGTCTTGGCTGAAGTGATGTAGGCACAGCTCATATCAGGAAATGTGAAGTCGACTCCCCGAGCCTAGTCAATTCACAATTCTTGACAATGGGCCGATGGTCCCACGACGCGAGATGCGTCGGTCAGATGCTGCGACGGGCCGTCGCGCGAAGGTAGAGCAGCGTCGCCACGACGGAGATCAGCCCGATCACGACGACCGCCAACAACGCGAACGCCGGATCACCAACGAGTCCCGGCCCCTGCCCGGAGCTTCGCGGATCGCCGGCCGGCCCGCTGGACGGACTTGGTGAGGCGGCCACGGCGGTCGCCGCCCAGGCAAGCCACGACAGCGTCGCAGCGCAAATCGCCGCCAAATTCGGACGTGTCACGCGAGCGCCCCGGAGACGCTGAGGATCAGACCGATCGCCATCAGCACCGCCCCGGTGGCGAAACACAGCACCGCGATCCGCGACCGACGCCGCTCGCCGCTGACGAGGATCCGCATCGCCTCGTCACGATCGAGCGTGGTCAGGATGAGCGGCCGGCCGAGTCCGGCCGACATCCTGGGCTCGCCCGCCTCGTCGAGCCCAGGGACACCAACGACGATCGCATGCTCGACCGAGGAGATCTGTTCGACCCGCAATCGGACCGAGGTCGTCAGTGGGGTACCGGTCGGGATCCGATCCGGGAGGTCGGCGGCGGTCCCGATCGATTCGCGCGGGATGACGATGAGCCCGTCGCCAAAGGCGACATCGTCGACGACGATCCCTTCGAGACCGTCCCGAACCTGGAAGCGGACGCGCTGGCGATCATCCTCGAACGTCACCCAATCGCCATCCCGAAGGAGCTGGAGTCGGGTTCGTCGAAACACCAGCGGTTGATGGGCGTCGTCCTCGAATTCTTCCTCGGCATCGATCCGCCCATCGACCCGGACATATCGCTCTGGACCATGTGCCAACGTCCGGGCTTCGCTCACGCTGACGACTCGGGCGGCCGCGAGCAGGCGCCCCACGCGGTACCGAGCGCCATAGGTTCGGAGGATCAGGACCCCGACCAGCAACGTGGCAAGGCCGATGGCGATCGGGATGAGGGGTGTCACGGCGGCGATGATACGCGCCGGACACGAAAAGACCCGAAGAAACCTCCGCGAGACATGGGCCTTGAGGCGATCTCAGCCGTTAGTGTCGCTCGGCCTCTCCGGGCTACGACGAATCCTAGGGCCAGACGTCACCCTGGTCAATCCGATTCGTCCACCGAACCGTCATCCCGCGACCGGTTTATCCACAGCCTGTCCACACCCAAATCAGGCTGCGCCGCGCCCGGTCCGAGGATCGAGTGCGCTGACTTGACCGTCGAACCCGGTCAGCACCAGCCGACCGCCGATCAGGTCGGCCGCGGTCACGACATCCGAGTGGGCGACTCGCCAGGCGACGGCCCCATCGGGCTCGATGGCGAAGGTCTCGATCTCCGCCTGGACGACCACGTGCTCCAAGCGGGGCGATCCGAGGAGCGCGATGAGCGGCGTCGCGGAGCGATGCTCCCAGCGTGAGGCGCCGGTGGCCGTCTCGAGGCCATAGGTGTGGAAACCATAGGCCACGACGAGCAGACCCGCGGCATCCCAATGCAGCGCCCGAGGCTCGTCATGGATGAGGGACGCGAAGCGCGCGGTCCAGGCTCCGCGCGGGCCCTCCAGACGGAGTTCGGCCCGACACAGGGCATCGGGATCTGTTGCGACCGTCGGGCCCAGGTCGATCAGCTCGCCGCCGGTCTCGGAGAGGGCGAACACCGCCGTGGCCGATCCGCTGCCGCCCCAGCGCCATCGACCACGCAGGCCGCCGGGATAGCTGATCGTCGCGTTGCCTGGTTCGCTGGTCACGGAGTCGAGCCTGATCAGGCGCCCGTGCTGCGGGCCGCCGCCAGGGCCGAGCCACTCGCACCACCGCCAGCCTCGGCCCGCTCCTCGGCGATCGGCGCCACGGTGGCGTTGGCCAGGATCCGAAGGGTCGCTGGTGGGACCGGGAAGACCGCCGTCGACAGACCCGCCGCCGCCCAGACGAGCGGGTAGCGTCCGAGGTCGGGATCCATGATCGCCCGCACGGGTCGGATGTGACCGATCGGAGGGATCCCGCCGATCGCGAACCCGGTCAGGTCGTGGGCTTCTCGAGCGGTCGCCCGACGAACATCGGCTGCCCCGGAGACGGCCGCCAGGCGGGCCAGATCGACCCGGTTGTGTCCCGCAGCGAGGCACAACAGGGGCTCCGGGCCGTCGTCGCCGGGGATGACGAACACGAGCGACTTGACGATCTGTGCGAGATCGACGCCGAGCGCCGCGGCGGCCTCTGCTGCCGTGTGGGTCGACTCGTCGAACTCGGTCACCTCGAGGGTCACGCCCTTTCGGGCGGCGGCGTCGAGGACTCGCTGGATCGCAGACGGGATCGGAGCGTCGGGCACGGGCCGGAGTCTAGCATCGGGCCGTCGCCGGCACTGGTAGCATCGACCCATGGTCGTGCTCATCCTGGCCGACGGCGACGCATCGACGCGGGTCCAACTCGATGGCGCTTGGCCGGACTGGGACGCTGGTCTGGACTTCGTCATCGCGGCCGACGGTGGCGCTCGCCTGGCCGAGGGGCTGGGCGTGGCCATCGACCTGTGGGTCGGCGACGGCGATTCGCTCGGCGAGGAGGCGCTGCTGGACCTGGCTGAACGCGGTATCGCGATCGAGCGCTCGCGGGCGGACAAGGATGCATCGGACACAGAGCTCGCCGTCGAGGCAGCTCTCGCGCGAGGCGCCGAAGCGATCGTCATCGTCGGCGCCATCGGCGGCCCTCGGATCGACCACGCGCTGGCGAATATCGCCCTGATCGCACGCCCGGACCTGCTCGGGCGGGTCAGCATCCTTGATGCTCGATCACGGATCGCGGCGATCGGTTCGGCTGGGTCAGGCCAGAGCATCGCTCACCGATCGCTGAACGGTGCAGTCGGCGACCTCGTGTCGTTGCTGGCATTCGACGATCAGGTGAGCGGGGTGACGACCGTGGGGCTCGAGTACGCGCTCACGCGTGAGCCGCTCGAGCTCGGATCGAGTCGCGGTCTGTCGAATGTGATCGAGAGCGAGGGAGCCGCCGTCTCGATCGAAGGAGGGCGCCTGCTCGTCGTCGAATCGCCTGCTAGGCTCTGACGTATGACGATGCCTGCTGTCGGCGACTCCGCTCCCGAGATCGCCCTGCCCGACGAGAATGGCACGATCCATCGGCTCGCAGATCAGCGTGGGCGATGGACGATCCTGTACTTCTACCCGGCCGATGACACGCCTGGCTGCACAAAGGAAGCCTGCGACTTCCGCGACCGCATCGACAGCATCAGCGAGCGCGGCGCGGACGTCTGGGGAGTCAGCCCGCAGGGAGCCGCGAGCAAGCGCGCGTTCCGGGAGAAGTACGACCTCCCGTTCATGCTCTTGACCGACGAGGGTCACTCGGTCGCATCAGCCTACGGTGC
>SPCO01000187.1 GCA_004525275.1 Thermomicrobiales bacterium
CCATCGTTGATGCCAGAGCTGCTGCCTGCCGTGACCGATCCGCCATCGGGCCGGAACGCAGGTCGGAGTCGGGCGAGCGCTTCGATGGTCGTGTCCGCCCGCGGGTGTTCGTCTCGGTCGATGATGACGGGGTCGCCCTTGCGCTGCGGGACGCTGATCGGGACGATCTGATCGGTGAATCGACCGGCCTCGATGGCGGCCACTGCGCGACGGTGGCTGTCGAGCGCGAACGCGTCCTGGCGCTCCCGGGAGACGCCCCACTTCTCAGCAACGTTCTCCGCGGTCTCGCCCATCGAATACGGATAGTGGCGTTCGGCGAGTCTCGGGTTCAGGAATCGCCAGCCGAGGGTCGTATCGGCCATCTCCCGGTCTCCCCGCTCGTACGGAGCCGCGGCTTTGAGCTGGACGTAGGGCGCCCTGGTCATCGATTCGACCCCGCCCCCGATGAACACGTCGCCATCACCGACCGCGATCGCATGGGCGGCCGAGTTGATCGCCTGAAGACCGGAACCACACAGTCGGTTGACCGTCAGGCCACCGACCTCGACCGGGAAATCGGCGAGGAGGAGAGCCATCCTGGCGACGTCGCGATTGTCTTCGCCGGCCTGATTGGCGCAGCCAAGGATCACGTCCTCCACGACCGCCGGATCCACGCCAGCCCGATCGACGACGGCGCGCAGGACGGCGGCGGCGAGGTCGTCCGGCCGGACGGCGGCGAGAGCGCCGCCATGGCGACCGATCGGTGTGCGGACGGCTTCGACGATCCAGGCCTCGCGGACGGTTCGCTTCGTATCGCGGCTCATGCGCTGATGGTAGCCGGGGAGGGGTCGGAGTGGGCCGGTCGTCGCTCGCTCAGCGGCGGGGTCGTTCGGCGGCGGTCGCTCAGCGGCGGTCGCTCAGCGGCGCATTTCCGGGGCGCGATGCGGCGCATTTCCGGGGCGCGATGCCTTTCCTGGCGTGTCTTGGTGCCTCTCGGTGCCTCTATCCTGGCGCCTCCTCCCGGCCAACCGGCGCCTCCTCCCGGCCCATTGCGCCTTTTGGTGCCGCGTCCCGGCCAACCAGCGCCTGTTGGTCGAAATATGCACCCGAGTCTTGTGCGGGGCGCTTCGACCCTGACTACGGGCAGTGGCCACGCTCGACCCGGGCTCGCTACGCTTGGATCGTGTCGAAACGGGCGGTCCGGGCCCGCTTGCCCGGCCCGTAGCCGCCGAGATACGCGCCGGGCGCATACAGCACGGCCCAAGGGCTCGGGCCGGCCTGTCGCAGACTGGGGTACTCCCGTCGCAGACTGGGGTACTCAGGCCCCGAAGAGGAGGGCCCGGGCAGGATCGAACCTGGGTCCGGCAGCGGCGTAGGCGCGAAGCTCATCGCGGATCGCGTTCGGGCCGCCCTGTCCGGCCACTTGCTCGAACGGACCGACCGGATGGCCAGCACCAAGCCGCATCGCCAGGTCGATATCGGACCGTGACGCGATACCGTCGCCGGCCGCCCGATAAGCCTCGTTGATGACCGCCAGCATGATCCGGCGTGCGATGTCCGCGTGAGAGGCTTGGTCTGGGCGGTCGTCTCCAGCGGCGAATGCAGGCGCCGGACCCACCAGCGCTCCGCCCTCGTCGTAGGCATAGAACCCCTTGTTCGTTTTGCGGCCGAGCTGCCCGGCGGCGACCAGATCCTCCTGGATCGGCGACGGGCGGAAACGCTCCGCGAGCGGGTCGCCGGCGGCAACGAACCGTGCAAAGACCCCACGGGCCGCGGCAAGATTGATATCCAGCCCGACGAGATCCATGAGCTCGAACGGGCCCATCGGAAGACCATCTGCACGCACGGCGTCATCGATGACCTGGACGGACGCTTCGCCACCGGCAAGGATCGCCAGCGCTTCAAGCGTGAATGGCCGGTTGACCCGGTTGACGATGAACCCGGGCGTATCGGCGCAACGAACGGGCACCTTGCCCCAGGTCGTCATGAGTTCGATGGCACGGTCGGCGATGACCGGATCAGCGGCCGACGTGATCACGACCTCGACCAGGGGCATGACCGGCGCAGGGTTGAAGAAATGCAGACCCAGGATCCGTTCGGGCCGGCTGCTCGTGCCCGCGATCTCGGATACGGACAGCGCGCTGGTGTTGGTCGCCAGGATCGTATCGGGGGCCGTCGTCGCGTCAAGCGTGCGGAAGATCGCGCGCTTGGCTTCGAGGTCCTCGAGGGCCGCTTCGACGACGACCTCTGGCCCGCCGGCGGCCAGATCTCGAAGTGTCGACGCCGCCGCAACGCGACGAACCCGGTCCTCGATCCAGGCCTCCGCGGCCGGTGGATCCAGATCGAGTCGCCGCGCCCGCCGCGCGAGTCCGTCCCGGATCCGCGCTCGCCCGCGGTCGATGGCGGCCGCGTCAACGTCGTAGAGGAGCACGCGGTGCCCAGCCTCGAGCGCGAGCTGCGAGATGCCGGCGCCCATCGTCCCGGCGCCGACGACGCCGATCAGCCCGGGCGCGCCCCGCCGGTCCACTAAGTCGCCCATGGGCTCAGACCGGCTTGATCGCTTCGAACGGCTGGCGACAGTCATCGCAGTAGCGGATCGTTCGACACTGGGCCGGGCCAAACAGGTTCTCCAGGTGGGTCCGACGCGAGCCGCAGTAGGGACACGGGACCCGCGGCTCGAGCCCGATCAGGTCGCTTGTCGCGGAGGCACTCGGCGGCGCGATACCGGCACTGAGAAGCGCTGCGCGGCCCTCTGGAGTGATCCGATCCGAGGTCCAAGGGATCTCGAATGTCGCGCTGACCGTGATCGGCCGGCCGAACCGGCTGAGTCGGTCGGAGATGGACGTCTTGATCAGCTCAAGGGCAGGGCAGCCGACGAAGGTCGGGAGGATCTCGATCTCGATCGGGCCGGGGTCTGGTGCCACGGAGACGCGGTAGATGATCCCAAGATCCACGACGGACAACATCGGGAGTTCTGGATCCGTGACCTCGGCCAGGGCCGCCCGGACGTTCTGGGCGGTCACCGCTGGTGGACGGCCCGCCCGGGCGCGTGCGATCCCCATCTGCGTGGCGGCTTCGCTCACCAGCTCGCTCCTGGATCCGCACGCCGGACCATGGTGAATTCGCCCCACAGCCATCGGAAGGCGTCGCCGTGGTCGAGCCGGCCGCGCCCGGGATCGCTGACGGGCTCCGGCATCGGGAGGCCGAGCGCGGCAAATGTCGGCTCGATGGAGGCTCGCCACTCGGTCTCGAGGGTCGTGAACGGGGCGGCCATGATCCCCGCTTCGATGAGTGCGGGCTCGGCGGCCAGCGGCGTGAAGACGGTCCCGGCGTCCGTGGACAGGGTCGCAAGGGCGGTGAGCAGTCGATCCCGCGGCTCACCGCGTGTCCGGGCCAGGCGCTCCAGCCAGGTCTCCGCGTGCATCCGGTGGTAGCGCTCCTCGCGGATGAGCTTTCCGACGAGTTCGGCCAGCGGCGCCCACGAACCGGCGACCAGGGCCTCGAGACGGACGACGTCCGCGCTGTCGTAGAGATAGCGTCGGGCGATCGTCATCGCCCAGTCACCGCGGCCGTGGTCAAGCAGGCGACAGTGACGATATTCCGCCGGTTCGCGGTCGTACGCGATGGCGTCCACGGTCGTGCCGGTCAGTCCGGCGAGCAGCGCGTAGAGCGCCGCGGCGTGCCCCAGCTCGTCCTGCGC
>SPCO01000087.1 GCA_004525275.1 Thermomicrobiales bacterium
AGGCTGAGATCATCGTCCGCCAGGGTGATGCCGACCCATCCTGATCACATCCGGGCGAGGATCTCCGTCTTCTTCGCCTCGAATTCTGCATCGGTGATCGCCCCGCGATCGTGAAGATCGGCCAGGCGTGCCAGGGCATCGGCGGCGTCGGTTGATGAGGCAGCCGCGGCTTGTGTGACCTCAGGGGCAGCCTGAGCGGCAACAACCGCCGCTTGAGCGGGCGTGTCCACGAGTCGGTCGGCCGCCTTCTGGGACATGATCGAATTGCGGAATCCGAGCGGATCGGTGATCGCCAGAAAACGATCCTCGCCGGCATCGCCGGACTGGGTCAGCAGCGTGATGTCGCCATAGCCGAGGCGACCACCCAGGAAGCCGACTCGGGATTTCACGTCGCTGAGGGACTGGAGCATCGTGGTCGAACTGCGCTTGGACGCAAGCCCCTCCTCGTGCAGGACGCGCAGGCTCGTGACCGCGAACACCGCCGTTCGCCAGGCCACGATGTTGTAGACGATCCAGCCGATCCCCCCGACGATCAACCCGATGGACACGATGTCCATGAGCGAACCGATGGAACCGAAGATGCCCTCGCCGTTGGGCGAGACCACCCGCAACAGCCACGCCCCGCCGATCATGACGGCTGCCCAGAGGGACGCCCGTATCGGAGCGATCCAGTGCTTCTGCGACTCGAAGACGATCTGTTCGTCCGCGAGGAGACTGTCGGTGATTGGCATTGCATGCTCCCGTCGTGTGGTGGTCGGTCAGGGGTGATCGAGCGTCGCGCTCCTCGACGCGCAGGGTACCGCGCGCCGCTCGCCGCGAACAGGCCGTTGCGGCCAGATCTGCGAGGCTCGGCTATCGTGCGCCCGTGAATGGATCCAGTGATCCGGGCGGCGCAGCGCCTGACGTCGGCCGGCTCATCGACGATCGATATCGGCTCGCCGAGGTCATCGGGATCGGCGGGATGGCGACGGTCCACCGAGCCCACGACACACGGCTTGATCGGGTCGTAGCCATCAAGTTGCTCCGGCGTGAGGTCCTCGCTGACCAGGATCTGGCGATGCGGTTCCGACGCGAGGCCCTGGCAGCGACCGTCCTTCGCCATCCGAATATCGTGGCCTGCCTCGAAGCGGGCACGGACGACGGCCAGCCGTACCTCGTGATGGAGTTGATCGAGGGCGAGGATCTTGCCGCACGACTCAGCCGAGGCGGCCGGCTCGCTCCGTCGGAGGTGGCCCGGATCGGTCTGGACGTGGCGCGAGCGCTGGGCGTGGCCCATATCCGCGGGATCGTGCATCGCGATATCAAGCCAGGCAACATCCTGCTTGCCCGCGACGGCCGAGCGCTGGTCACCGACTTCGGGATCGCACGCCTCGCCGCCGACGCCGAGGGCGCGGTGCCCGTCACGACCCTGGGCTCCGTCCACTATTTCAGCCCCGAGCAGGCCACCGGCCAGACGACAAGCCCTGCGTCGGATGTCTACGGACTTGGTCTGGTCCTGTACGAGGCGCTGGTTGGAAAGCGGGCCTGGGCGGGCCAGACCACGGCCGAGATCGCTTCGGCGCGAGTCGGACACGCGGCGCCCTCACCGCGGGTGGCCCGGCCCGAGGTTCCGCCGGTGTTGGACGAGATCGTGGTCCGTGCCCTCGATCCTGATCCGCTCGCTCGCTACCCGAACGGCAACGCGATGTCGAACGCACTCGAGCCGGTCGTCGCGGCGCCCGCCCTATCGAGCCCGACGACGGTCGTCGAGACGGTGCCCGCGATCGAGACCGTCGCGACCGGCGCCCTTGCCCCACCGCTTCGTCCGAGCATGCTGCCGATTGCCGGTCGGCAGGCGGAGGTCGCGGCCAACCGTCGCGGCTCACCAGTGATCACGGGACCACTGATGGTGCTGCTCCTCGTTGCTGCGGTCGTGGCCGGCGCCCTGCTCATCGCCGCCCTGCCCGGTCCCGGTGATCCAGCCGGTCTCGCCCTGGCGAGCGCCCGTCCGACCCCGACGCGGACCGCGAAGGCATCCCCGATCGGGACACCGAAACCCAGCGCGCCGCGGACCGCTGCGCCGACGCAAGCTCCGACGCAAGCTCCGACGCCGGCCCCGACGCCGACCCCGAAACCACCCGGACCAGGCGTCAGCGACGTCTGCGAGCCGTTCTTCGGCTTCGCCTGCGGTCTGGGCGCCGGGAAGTATCAACCGTCGGTCTTCAAGCCGGCCATCCGGTTCGCGCTGGAGGATGGTTGGTCGGTGGCGACCCTCACGCGAAACCTGCTGGCCCTCGGACGTGACGATGGCGTGGTCACCTTCGCGAGCTCGATCGATCGTGTCTACCCGACCGGCAGCGCCAGCAGCGCGCCGACGACGGCCCAGGGCCTGGTCGAGGCGTTCATCGGGACCGACGGGGTGGCCGCGGACCTGCCGTTCACGCGGCGTGCCGGCAAGCGTCCGGCCGTCGTCGTCGACCTCGCGCCGGACCGCCTCGAGCGGATCGCGCTGTTCAGCACCGCGGGCGAGACCTTCTACCTCGAGCCGTTCGGCACGACCCGGATCATCGCCATCGATGGCAAGGATGGCCTGTTCGCCGTCGCGATCGAACCGGGTGCGGACTCGACATTCGAATCGATCCGTCGGGCCGGCCAGGCGGTCGTCAAGACCCTCAGATTCCGCTAGCCCAACCGGACCGCGTACCCTTCATCGGACATGAGTCTCATCACCCTCCGTGAGTTGGGCCTCCGCTACCCCGGCGGCATCATGGCCCTCGATGGCCTGACCGTTGAGCTCGAGCCCGGGATCATCGGCCTGGTCGGCGCCAACGGCGCGGGCAAGAGCACCCTGATCAAGATCCTGCTCGGTCTGCTCCCGCCGACGGCGGGCGAAGCGACGGTCATGGATCTCGACGTCCGGTCGAAGGGCACGATGATCCGCCAGTTCGTCGGCTACATGCCCGAGTACGACTGCCTGCCGCCCGACAGCTCGGCGACCGACTTCGTGACCCACATGGCCCGGATGTCCGGTCTGCCCAGCGGCGCTGCCCGTGAACGGACCGCCGAGGTCCTTCGACACGTCGGTCTGTACGAAGAACGATACCGGGCGATGGGTGGCTATTCGACCGGCATGAAGCAGCGCGTCAAGCTGGCTCAAGCCCTCGTCCACGACCCTCGGCTCCTATTGCTCGACGAGCCGACGAACGGGCTCGACCCGGCTGGTCGCGACGAGATGCTCGCGCTCGTCCGGCGAACGGGAACGGAGTTCGGGATCGCCGTCGTGGTCGCCAGCCATCTCCTCGGCGAGATCGAGCGGGTCTGCGATTTCCTGGTCGCGATCGATGCCGGCCGGCTGCTGCGGGCGGCCCCGCTGGGAGCGTTCACGGAGCGTACCGGTGTGCTCGCGGTCGAAGTCGAGGAGGGCGCGCCGGCCCTGGAGGCTGCCCTGATCTCGCGCGGGATGCAGGCCGTAGCCGACGGGCGGACCGTCCTGCTGCCGGTGACCGAGGATCATCAGTACGACATCCTCCGCGACGTTGTCGCGGAGCTTGGACTGCCGCTGGTACGCATGGAGCAGCGCCGCCAGAGTCTCGAGGATCTGTTCCAGGACGAGCCGTCGCAGCCACCCGTCGAGTCAGCGCCATGAGTGCCGGCGGGCCAGGTGGGAGCATCTTCGATCTGGGCTACCAGTCCTACGAAGGACCACGCCTCGGACGTCCGAGCGCTGTTCGGGCGCTCTTCACCAGTACCGTTCGGGCCTGCTACGGGATCGGCCGCGGAGGCAAGGCCAAGATCGCGCCGTTCGTCCTGTTGGCTCTGGCCGTCCTGCCGGCGGTCCTCGCCGTCGGCTTCGCTGCGCTGACGATCCAGGTGGGAGCCGGCGGCGCCGGCATCGAGTCGCCGATCGCCTACTCGAACTATCACGGGCTGGTCGTGATCCTGATCATGCTCTTCTGTGCTGCCCAGGCGCCTGAACTGTTCGGGCGCGACCAGCGATTCGGCACGCTGCCGCTGTACTTCTCGCGCGTACTGACTCGGACGGACTACGCTGGCGCCAAGGTCGGGGGGCTCATGGTCGCCCTTCTCGTCGTGGATCTGACCCCCTATCTGATCCTGTTCGCAGGTCGGGTCTTTGTCGCGCCGGACCCCGTCGCCGGTCTCACCGAGGAACTTGATGCCCTGCCGAAGTTCGTCCTGCAGGCGCTGCTCGTCGCGGGCCTGCTGGGCGGGCTGGCCGGGCTGATCGCCGCCTGGATCCCTCGCCGGGCCTACGCCACGGCCACGATCATCGGCGTGTTCATCATCCCGCCCATCGTGGTCGCCCTGGTCGGTGGTCTGACCAACCAGGATCTGAGCCGCCTGATCGTGCTGTTCAGCCCCGGGGACATCCTCGACGGGGCGAACGCTGCCATCTTCGGGTCCATCCCGGACAGCCCGGTGGTCGCAGCCCTGGACCTTCCGGGGTGGTCCTACATCGCGGCCGCCGCGGTCGGGATCGTCGGGGCGATCGGGCTGACGATCAGGCGCTACCAGCGGATCGCCACGTGACCGATACCGGGCAGCCGATCGCAGCGCAGGCGACGACTCCGACCCCGGCCCTCGAGGTCGACCATGTCTCGCGCTGGTACGGCAACGTGGTGGCCGTCAACGACATCTCGTTCGGACTGGGTCCGGGCGTGACCGGGTTGCTCGGCCCCAACGGTGCCGGCAAGTCGACGCTCCTGCACCTCATGGCCGGACTGCTCGCGCCATCAGCCGGGCGTGTCCTGGTCGATGGCCGGAGCGCCTGGCGGCGGCCCGAGATGTACCGCGATCTTGGCCTTGTCCCGGAACGCGAGACCATCCATTCGTATCTGACCGGTCTCGAGTTCGCTCGCCTGAACGCCCGTCTCCAGGGTGTGCCCGATCCCGACGGTGCTGCGGCCAAAGCGATGGCCACGGTCGATCTCACTGACGCGGCGAACCGGACGATCGGCACGTACTCGAAGGGGATGCGCCAGCGCGCCAAGCTCGCCGGGGCATTGGTCCACGAGCCGCGGATCCTGTTGCTCGACGAACCGTTCAACGGCATGGACCCACGTCAGCGGCTGCACATGATGGCGCTCTTGCGCTCGATGGCCGCGGCGGGTCGGACGATCCTGTTCTCGTCACACATCCTCGAAGAAGTGGAGCGCCTGGCAGACTCGATCCTCGTCGTGTACGCCGGACGTCTCGCAGCTGCCGGCGATTTCCGATCGATCCGCCGACTCATGACGGATCGGCCACACACGTTCACCGTCCGATCCTCCGATGATCGACGCCTGGCCTCGGTCCTCATGGGCGATGCGTCGGTCTTTGGTGCCGAGCTCGTCGCTGGCCATGTCGCGATCCGGACCGCGGACTTCGACGGGTTCACCCGCGTGCTGCCGCGGCTCGCCCGGGACTCGGGCGTGACCCTCTTCGAAGTCCGGCCGACCGACGACTCGCTTGAGAGCGTGTTCAGCTACCTGGTTCGCCGATGACCGCCATGGCTCCGCTGATGGAGATCACGCTGCGCGGTCTGCTCGGTCGTCGACGGACGATCCTGCTGGCCCTGTTTGCCGCGTTGCCCGTGTTCATCGCGCTGCTCATCCGGCTCACCGGCGGGCGACCCGATGCCGATCGGGTCATCGATACCCTGGTCATCCGGATGGTCATGGCGCTGGTGGCCCTGGTCATCGGGACGGCGGCCATCGGGTCGGAGATCGAGGACGGGACGGCCGTCTACCTGATGATCAAGCCGATCCCGCGCTGGCAGATCGCGCTGGCAAAGATCCTGGTTGCTGCCGGTCTAACGGCCGCGATGATCGTTCCATCGGTCATCCTCACCGGCGTTCTCCTGGGAGGACGCAGCGACCAGGCCACGACGATCGTTGGGTTCTCGATCGCCTGTCTGGTCGGTGGTGCCGCCTACTCGTCGGCATTCGTCACGCTGAGCGTGTTCACTTCTCGGGCGCTCTTGATCGGACTGGCCTACACGCTCATCTGGGAGGGTGTCCTCTCGGGGCTGCTCGAGGGGACCAAGTTCCTGTCGATCCGTCAGGCGACGCTCGGGCTGGCGGCCGCGCTCGGCATCGATGTCCGCGGGGAGCCACTCGTACCGGTGGTCAGCGTCGCGGTCCTGAGCGTCGTCATCGTTGGCTCATTCCTGCTCACGAGTTGGCGTCTTTCGCGGTTCGAGATCCGCGCTGGAGACTGATCCGCCCGATGTCCTCGACGCTTGACCATTCTGGCGCTGTTCGCTAGATTTCACGGCGACAAGCGCCCTTGCATCCGGACATCATGCAACCTTGCTGATTTGCGTTGAGAGCACGCGGCCAAAGCACCGGAGACGCTGCCAGTGACGATCGACCTCGGCGCCTTTTCCAGCGGCCTGCTGACCGGTCTCCGGGAGGGAGTCGAAGC
>SPCO01000127.1 GCA_004525275.1 Thermomicrobiales bacterium
CAGAGTTGCGAGCGCGAGATCTCGGCGGTGGCGGCGTCCTCCATCAGGTTGTCGATCGCGGCCGCGCCGACGCCGCGAAGCCACGAGTCCAGATACGCCAGGGCGACCCGGATGTTCGCGCGAACGCCGGCTTCGGTGACCGCGCCGCCGGGGACGGACAGGTCGAGCAGCGCATCCGTCTCGACTGACACGTCCTCCCGCAACCGACCCTTCTGGTTCGGAGCCGCACCGAGCACGCCGTCGAAGACCTGCAAGGCCACCGGCACCAGGTCCGGGTGGGCCACCCACGTGCCATCGAACCCGTCGCGGCTCTCCCGTTCCTTGTCATCACGGACTTTGGCCAGGGCCACATCGGTGACGGCCGGATCGCGCCGGTTCGGGATGAATGCCGCCATCCCGCCGATCGCATGGGCGCCGCGTCGATGGCAGGTCCGGACGAGCAGGTCGGTGTAGGCCCGCATGAACGGCACGGTCATGGTCAGCTGCGCCCGATCGGGCACGGTCAGCTCCGGCCAGGCTCGCAACTTCTTGATGCCACTGAAGAGATAGTCCCAGCGTCCGGCGTTGAGCCCGGCCGCATGCTCGCGCAGTTCATAGAGGATCTCGTCCATCTCGAACGCCGCGAGGATCGTTTCGATGAGCACGGTGGCGCGGATGGACCCACGCGGGATGTCGAGCGCGACCTGACCGTGAACGAAGACCTCGTTCCAGAGCCTCGCCTCGTGGTGCGATTCGAGCTTGGCGAGATAGAGATACGGACCGCTTCCTCGCCGGAGCGACTCAGCGCCGCAATGGAACAGGAAGAGCCCGAAGTCGAACAGGCTGGCCGAGACCGGGGCGCCATCGACGAGCATCCCGGACTCGACGAGGTGCCAGCCCCGCGGCCGCACGACGAGCGTCGCGGTGGTGTCGCCGAGCCTGTAGGCCTTGCCCTCGGGCGATTCGAAGGTGAGCGTCTGCCGAACGGCATCGGCCAGGGCCGCCTGGCCGCCGACCACGTTCGCCCAGGTCGGCGAAAGCGAATCCTCGAGGTCGGCCATGAACACGCGTGCGCCCGAGTTCAGGGCGTTGATCATCATCTTTGGCTCCGCCGGCCCGGTGATCTCGACCCGCCGGTCGTCCAGATCGGGCGGGGCGGGCGCGACCGTCCAATCCGCCGCCCGGACGTCGCGGCTGGCGATGAGGAAGTCCGGGCGCACGCCCGCATCGATCTCCGCCTGGCGATCCTCGCGGCGCTGCAGCAGGTCGAGGCGACTGGCACCGAACCGCCGCTGGAGGTCCGCGACGAACGCGAGGGCGTCGTGGGTCAGCACACGATCCGACCCTGGGACAGGGCCTCGTCGCAACTCGACGCCCACTGGGGTCACCCGCTCTTCGGCGATCTCAGGACTCCCCGCGGCGGACGGTCGCCTCGATGATCCCGTGCGGCTCCGTCGTTGGCGTGTAGATCTCGCGGTCGTTCTCCAGTCCGAACGGCGACAGGTCGACGAGCCAGTGATGCAGATTGGGCAGGGCCATCCGGATCTGAGCGATCTCCTCGTGACGCTCGAGAATGGACCTGGCCATGATCCAGATCGATTCCTGCACCGACCCGCTTTCGTGGTCGGCGAAGACCTCGAGCAATGTGGCGCGGATCGCATCAAACGTCGCGTCGTAGTCGAGACCCGGCGCACCGTAGCGCCAGATCGCCGTGACCTTCGTGGCCATCAACCGATCCTCAGTCTCGACAAGCGTCGTGTAGCGATCGCGCGGGAAGCCGCTGAACCCGGATCGGGTCGTCTTCATCACGGTCAGATCCTCGACGCCGGCCTCGACCATCGAACCGCCGAGCGAGACGTTGACCGTGGCGACCCTGGTCCCCTCGCCGCCGCGGACGAAGGCATCGGGCGCCGGCGAGCCGGCGACAGCGATGGCCGACCAGTGATGGCTGCGCACGTTGACCGTCGCGGCGTCGACCTGCGGGGCCTCCAGGAAGTGCTCGGCCAGCGCCTGCCCGTAGACCTCGATCGAGCCGTCGAGATGGTCCTTGGCAAAGGCGTATGCCGTGTTCTTCATCGTGTCCGTGGCGATCACCGCCGAGTTGTCGCCGTCGGTGTGGGCCGCCTCGAAGGCGCCCTCGAGCGCGATCGCCACCGTCAGGTCGCGGACCTGATCGCCGTTGGGACTGCGGGCCACGCGGACCACGCGGATGGCTGCCTTGCCGTATCGATTCGCACCGAGTTCGATCATGGCTCTAGGGTCGCATATCGGTCGATAGCGATGTCAACGATCGCATCCAGTGCTCGGTGGATCTCGGCGTCACGGTCGCCATCGAGCGCGGCGGCCATCCCGGGCACTAGCTCCGTCCGCGAACGACCCGCCACGAAGACGCAGTAGCGGAACCCGAATCGGGCTTCGTAGGCGGTATTGAGGCGCTCGAGTTCTGCGCCGACCCGGTCAGCCTCGAGGGAACGTTCCGCGCCGTCCGCGCCGTACCCCTGCTCCTCGAACGACAGCCGCGACACGTCTTCCGGTGGCGCACCGAGCCTTGGATGTGCATCGATCAGCTCGAGCTGTTCGTCGACCGGCATCGCATGGGCGATCTCCCGCGCGGTCCGAAACAGCATCTCGACCGACCCGAATGGCCGAGCCACGGCGAGGCGCCCGAGGAAACCGCGAGCGCCCTCGAAGAGTGGCGCGACGGCTGCAACGAAGGCACCGGGGGCGATGACATCCAATTGATCGATCACCAGCCTCCGGCCTCGCGGATGAGGCGATGGAGCACCCGGGCAGCGACGATCCGACGGTACTCCGCGGTCGAGCGCACGTCATCGATCGGGTGGAGCTCGGCGGCCAGGGCCTCAGCGGCTTGGTCGGCGGTTTCCGGTGTCGGAGGCCGACCCTCCAGCGCGGCCTCCGTGGCCCTCGCCCGGATCGGGGTCGCGGCGACAGATCCAAGCGCCAGCCGGACCTCAGTCCAGGGTGCGGCGACCGAGCGCGGCTCGGCCGGCTCGCCGTCGCGCCAACCGAGGGCCATCACGACCTTGCTGATCGATTGTGCGCGTCGCGTCCCGACCTTGCGAAAGCGCATCTCGCGGCCGGCCAGGAGCGGGATCCGGATGCGCAGCAGGAGTTCATCGGGCGCCAGGGCCGTGCGCCGATAGGCCGGCCAGAACTCCGATGAGGCCACCGTCCGCTCACCGCGGATCGACCCGAGGACGAAGGTGGCATCCGCCGCGAGAAGCACGGGCAGGGTGTCTCCGGCCGGCGAGGCGTTGGCGACGTTGCCGCCGAGCGTGCCCCGGTTCTGGATCTGGGCGGCTCCGATCGTCGCGGCCGCCTCGACGAGCACGGGGAGGTGCTCGCGACAGACCGCGGAGCGGCGGATCTCCGTGTACGTCGTGAGGGCGCCCAAGCTCAGCGCACCGCTATCGACGGTGATCCCGCGCAGCTCGTCCAGACCCCACAGGTCGACGATCTGGTCGGGCGGTTCACCAAGTTCGGCGGTCAGGGCGACCATCAGATCCGTCCCACCCGCGATCGGACGGACGGGACGCTCCGCGAGGATCGCGTACGCGTCGTGGAGAAGACGAGGACTGGTGACGGACGGCTCGATACCCATCGGTCAGGCAGCCGGGTCCTGGCCCGAAGCGAGGGCGATCGCCTCGATGATCTTCGTGTACCCGGTACAGCGACACAGGTTGCCCGCGATCGCCTCCCGTATCGCATCGTCATCGGGGCCACCGCCGGCATCAATGTAGGCTCGACCCGCCATCAGCATGCCGGGTGTGCAGATCCCGCATTGGGCACCGCCAGTCTTGAGGAAGGCCGCCTGGAGTCGATCGAGCGTGGGCGGGAGGTCCGAGCCCGGCTCAGTCGAAGCGAGACCCTCGACCGTCTCGACGATGCAGCCCTCGACCTGGCAGATGGGCACCAGACAGGCATCGACCGGGGTGCCGTCCAGGAGGACCGTGCACGCACCACACTCCCCCTCGCCACAGCCCTCCTTCGTCCCGGTCAAGGCCAGGTCCTCGCGGAGGACGTCGAGCAGTCGGCGCATGCCCGGCAGGTCGACCACGATCGGCGACTCGTTCACGGTGAACCGATAGATCGCCATCTACAGAACCGCCGCCGGTTCCGAAGCCCCAGGACGAAGTGGCGCGATCGCCGGGACCCCGGCCAGGGCTGCCAAGATCCGTTCAGGGCTGGCCGGCAGATCACCGATCCAGACACCGGTCGCATCCGCGATCGCCGCGACGACGGCCGGAGCCCCGACATCCATCGGCAGCTCACCGACGCCCTTCGCGCCGTGGGGCACCGCGTCGAACGGTGCCTCGACCAGGATCGTCGTGATCCGGGGCGCGTCAAGCGCGGTCGGGATGATGTACGTGGCGAGTCGATCGTTGAGATAGCGGCCGTCGCGCAACTTGATCTCCTCGATCGTCGCGTAGCCCACAGCCTGGAGCGTCCCACCCTCGACCTGCCCCTCGGCCAACACGGGATGGATGACCCGACCGATGTCGTCCGCCGCGACCACATCCCGGACATACACCTCGCCGGTATCCAGATCGACCTCGACGCTCGCGACACATGCCGCCCAGCCAAACGCGGGGTAGGCATCCCCACGATAGGTTTCGTCATCGAAGCCGACCCCCGGGTAAGGCTCGAAGCGCTGGTCGATTCGCAGCGTGCCGTTCGCCCGGGCATACGCCCGGTAGGTGTCCGCGAATGAGCCGCCGGTCGACCCCTCGACCTGGGACCGCAGCCGTTGGGCGGCCTGGATCAGCAGTCCGCCGACGACCATCGCCGTACGCGACGCCACTGTCGGACCTGAATCCGGGACATGGGCCGTGTCCTGAGACGCGAATTCGACCACCTCGTACGGGACCTCGAGCGCGTCGGCCACGAGCTGCGGCAGGATCGTCTTGGTTCCCTGCCCCATCTCGGTCGAGCCGACCAGGATGGAGATGGCGCCATCGTCGGTCAGCTCAAGCGAGGCCACCGACGCGAGCTTGACTTCGCCCGAGCCGGTGAACCCCGCGCCGTGCCAGGCCAGGGCGAGGCCGACCCCGCTGGCCAGCCGGGTCCGCTCGGTCCGCAAAGGCGAGCCTGGGATCGTCCCGGACCCGAGCCGGCTCGCGCGTTGCCGATGGTGCCGGACGCGGAGACGCTCGAATTCTCCGGCTTCGGCCGCTCGCTCCAGGACCTCCTCGCCGGCCACGCTCGC
>SPCO01000173.1 GCA_004525275.1 Thermomicrobiales bacterium
GCCCAACCGGCCCATTCGGCGTCAGGCGCCTGAAGCGACCGCTGACAGAGCGCACGAGCGCCATTCGGCCATCCTCGTTGGTCCGTAGGGGCGTCTGGCGCCGAACGAAGGGCGCCCGAATGAGGACTGGCCCGCGCCCGGGGCCATGCCGACCCTGACCTTTACGTCAACGTTAAGGTTGTGGTATGATCTTCGCAGATGGACCGACCCCTGCTGAAGATCAACGAAGTCGCCGCCGAGGCCGGCCTGACGACCCGCACGATCCGTTACTACGAAGAACTCGGCCTGCTCGAGCCAGCGGCCCGTTCGGATGGCGATTACCGCCTGTATTGTATGACGCGTCGGACCTCGCTCGCCTCCAGTTCATCAGAGGCCTGCGTGACGACGCTGGTTTCTCGCTGGCCCAGATCGGCCAGTTGCTCGAGGACGAGGCGGCTCGGGAGCGCGGTCGCGAGCGACTTCGACAGACGAGCGATCCGGCTGAGCGGCGCGTCTACTTGACCGAGGCACAGGAGCGGGTCGAGCGGCAGATCGCGCTGCTCGAGGAGAAGGCGGCTCGACTGGCCACCATGATCGACGAGGCCCAGGTCCGGCTGGCGCGCATCCATGGGCGGCTGGCCGAACTCGACGGCAAACCGTCGGCGCACCCGATCCGACCCTCGAAGCGCGCAGCAGTGGCCAAGGCGCGGCCGTGACTGGGCCCGGATCCCTCGATCCACGCCGACTCGCGCGCGCCGAAGGCATGAATGCCTTCCGGCATCGGAACTACCGGCTGTTCTTCGGTGGCCAGGCGATCTCGCTCGTCGGGAGCTGGATGATGCAGGTCGCCCAGGCGTGGCTCGTCCTCGAATTGACCGGCGATCCGTTGTGGCTTGGGATCGTGATGGCGGCGCAATTCCTCCCGGTCATGATTCTCGGCCTGTTCGCGGGCGTGTACGCAGATTCGCTCCCAAAGCGCCAAACCCTGATGGCGACCCAGGTCGTCAAGATGCTCCTGTCGATCGTCCTGGCCGTTCTCGCCTTCAGCGGACTTGCAACGGTACCGATCTTGATCATTCTCGCGCTGCTCATCGGCGTGACCAACGCGGTCGATATGCCGGTCCGCCAGTCATTCGTGATCGAGATGGTCGGTCGCGAGGACATCGGCAACGCCGTCGCCCTCAACTCGGCCATGTTCAACGGCGCTCGCATCGTGGGCCCGGCCATCGCCGGTTTGACGATCGGAGCGGTGGGCGTCGCGATGGCGTTCGTCATCGATGCCGTGAGTTTTGTTGCTGTCATCGCTGCGCTCTATGCGATGCGCGACGGTGAGCTTCGGTCGCCCGTGCGGATCGCCCGACCCGACTCGTTCGGCGGCGTCATGAGCCAGTTACGGGAGGGACTTCACTACGTGCGGGTCACCCCAGTCGTGTTGATGGCGATCCTCGTCCTGGGGCTGGTTGCGACGGTCGGCATGAACTTCGCCGTGATCATCCCGGCGTATGCCCAGGACATCCTTGACAGCGGCGCGTCCGGCTACGGGTTCCTGATGGCGGCTTCCGGGGTTGGATCCCTGTTCGCCGCACTGTGGCTTGCGTTCAGTGGCCGGGGGCGGCTGCGGTTCATCGCGTACGGCGCGATCGTGCTCGGCCTGAGCGAAGTGGGCCTCGGGATCGCGCTGTCATTCCCGGTTGCGATGGTGTTGATGATGGGTGTCGGATTTGGCGGGATCCTGATGGCCGCCACGGTCAACACGACCATCCAGATGGCGGTCCCGGACGGTCTGCGCGGTCGGGTGATGAGCGTCTACACCACGATCTTCGCTGGATCCACACCGGTCGGTGGCCCGCTGATGGGCGGTTTGGCATCGGTCTTCGGCGTGGCCATCTCGCTCGCCATCGGCGGGGCGCTGGCCATTGGTGTCGGTCTCGGCGCGCTGGTCTGGATCCGGCGCCTCGGGGCGGATGGGTCGGCCGCCGGTGGACGCGAACCAGGACGTCGATCGGCAGCATCGGCCGCGCCTTCCAGCACGCTGAGTGATCGACCGACAACGTGATCGTCGTCGCGGGAGAGGCCCTCATTGATCTCCTCGTCGGGCCAGATGGACGGCTCGCCGCGACACCGGGCGGTGGCCCGTTCAACACGGCCCGGACGATCGGACGCCTGGGCGGGCAGGTGTCCTTCCTCGGCTGCCTCGCCTCAGACCGGTTCGGACAGGTCCTGCGCGCTGCGCTGATCGCCGATCGGGTCGACCTGTCCCTCGCGACCGCGACCGATGCCCCGACCACGCTGGCCATCGCCGAACTGGACGATTCCGGCGCCGCGACCTATCGCTTTCACACAGCCGAAACCGCAGCCCTCGTGCTCGACGAACTCGCGGTCGACGCGGCGCTCAGGAGCGACCCATCGGCGCTTCACGTCGGGACCCTGGGACTGGTCCTGGAGCCGATGGCCTCGGCCCTCGCATCAGGCGTTGGGCGGGTCGCCGAATCAACCCTCGTGATGGTTGACCCGAACTGTCGCCCGGCGGTGATTCGAGACCGGGCCGACTATCTGGGTCGACTCGATCGTGTGCTGCGTCGAACCGATGTGGTCAAGGTCAGCGTGGACGATCTCGCCTACCTCGAACCCGCGACCCCGTCGCTCGATGCCGCGCGGGCCGTCGCGGCCCGCGGCCCCGCCCTCGTCCTCCTTACCGATGGTGGCAACCCGGTCATCGTCATGACTCGGGATGCGACCTTCGAGATTCCCGTGCCGCCGATATCGATCGTCGATACCGTCGGGGCCGGTGATGCCTTCGGCGGCGCGTTTCTGGCCCGCTGGATCGAGCGCGGTCTTGGCCGCGACGATCTGCTGGATCCGACCGCCGTACGCGATGCTGCGTCCATGGCGATCGAGGTCGCCAACCTGACCTGCCAACGCGCCGGGGCCGATCCGCCCTGGAGAACCGAGCTCCGCCGACCCACGCCCTGAGCGCGACCGGGTACCCTACGTCGATGTCCAAGATGATCCGCCGGCTCGTTCCGTTCGTCTTCGCGCTCCTCGTCCTGGCCGCGAGTGCGCCCGGCGCGGCCGCCTCCGCCGCCCGCGAGTTTCCCAACCAGAGCCTGGGCAACCGCGGCGAGAACGTCCGGGCGATCCAGGGCTTCCTGCTGGCTCACGACGTGGTCGCACCGACGGATGGGATCTTTGCGAAGTCGACTCGCGCTGCGGTCAAGACGTTCCAGGCGGCTAATGGCCTGACCGCCAAAGGCGTGGTCGGCGACTCGACCTGGGCGAAACTCGTCGTGCGGGTCAGCCTCGGCAGCACGGGCGAGGCGGTCAAGGTCCTGCAGCGCCAGTTGAACGCGAAGCGCCAGGCGGGACTCGAAGTCGACGGGGACTTTGACGTTGCCACGCGCAAGGCGCTGAATGCCTTCCGCTCCCACGTCGGCATGCCTCGCACGGGAAAGGTCGGTCCCCTGACCTGGCGGCGTCTGATCGCGCATTTCGAATTGCCGCGGTTCAAGGTCAACAACCTGTGCGACTACAGCGTCGGCAACGGCGCCGCGAACTGGGGAACGAGCGCGGCCATCGGCCAGCTGGAGGCGGCGGCCAGCGCGTTCCAGGGCAAGGGTCATGGCCGGGTGTCGGTCGGCGACGTGAGCCGTGAGCACGGCGGGGACATCCCGCTGCATGCGACCCACGAAGTCGGGCTGGACGTCGACATTCGACTCATCCGAGACGCTGGTGACCAGTGCCGCTGGGGAACGAATCGACTCTGGTCGACCTATGACCGCTCGGCAACCCGCCAGCTCATCAAGGCGATCCGGGCCGCCGCGCCGGGACACGTGAAGCTCATCTACTTCAACGACCCGGTCTTGATCAATGAGGGACTGACGACTTGGTACGCGGGCCACGACGACCATCTGCACGTCCGCTACTGCGAGCGTTCGTACGAGATCGCCCGCTACCGCTGCTGAACGGAGGCCCGGCCCAGGGGGCCAATATGGCCTGGATCGGGCCGGCAAATACGGCCTGGGTCGGGCCCCGATATGGCCCGGGCCGGGGCTCTTCCGCGGCCCGGGCCGGGGCTCTTCCGCGGCCCAAAGCGGCACCGTATGCGTAGCAGTCTTACCTTCCGGGGAAGGCCCACGA
>SPCO01000081.1 GCA_004525275.1 Thermomicrobiales bacterium
ACACTCCAGGGCCCGGGACCCTTCACCGTCTTTGCACCGACCGATGAGGCCTTTGCGGCGCTGCCAGAGGGTACGCTCGACGCCCTCTTGGCCGATCCGGAGGCCCTCAAGAACATCCTCCTGTACCACGTCGTATCGGGCGAGGTCACCGCCGACCAGGTCGTCGGGCTTACCTCCGCGGACTCCGTCGAGGGTTCGCCCATCGCGATCTCGGTCACGGACGGAACCGTCTACCTGAACGAGAATGCCAAGGTCGTGACGGCCGATGTGATGACCTCCAATGGCGTCATCCACGTCATTGACGCGGTCATCCTGCCACCGGCAAGCTGACCCAAGCCCGCCGCCCATTTTCCACCGAGGGTGGGGTCCTCCTCCGGGCCCCATCCTCGTTTCACGCAAAGGAGCCATCGATGATCGCCGCAAGCCAACCCGCGAGCTCGGAGGCGGTTGCTCTCCCCGAATCCAGCCAGTCTTCGCTACGCCGCTGGAACGTCGGCATCGGCGGGCTGCATGCGGTCCAGGGGATCCTGGTCCTGGCGCTCGCGACCGCATTCGTGCTGCCGGTCACCGCGAGCTTCATGGCTGGCCCTCCCGGTACCCCGGCCGGCGTGCCGACCACGCTATTCGACGTCTCGCTGGCGTGGGGCGTCGCGCTCTTCCTGTTTCTCTCGGCCGGATTCCACTGGCTCGTCGCCGCGCCTGGCGTCTTCGAGCGATATACATCCGGGCTGGCAGCTGAACACAACTACTTCCGCTGGACGGAATACTCACTCTCGTCGTCGGTGATGATCGTGCTCATCGCGATGCTGACCGGGATCAGCGACGTCGCGGCCCTCATCGGGATCTTCGCGGCCAACGCAGCGATGATCTTCTTTGGCGCGGTCCAGGAGCGTTACGAATCGCCCGGCGGTTCGCTGTGGCCGTTCTATCTCGGCTGCATCGTCGGGATCGCCCCTTGGCTGGCCGTCGGCGTCTATCTGTGGTCGCCGGGCAGTGCCGCCGAACCACCGGCGTTCGTCTACGCGATCTTTGTATCGCTCTTCGTGTTCTTCAACATCTTCGCGATCAACATGTGGCTGCAGTATCGTCGCATCGGTCGATGGCGCTCGTACCTCTTCGGTGAGAGGACGTACATCCTGCTCAGCCTTGTGGCGAAGTCGCTTCTCGCCTGGCAGGTCTTTGCCGGAACGCTGGCCGGCTGATGCCCGGTTGGTCGGTGCCTGCGGTTCGCGGCACGACGCGCGCCTGATGTCGTCGGACGCCCCAGTTCGCATCACCCTCCGTGAGGCAGCCGAGCAGCTCGGCGTTCACTACATGACCGTCTATCGGCGGGTACGGCTGGGAATCCTGCCGGCCCTGAAGGTCGACGGCACGTGGCGGGTCGATCCGGCCGATCTCGAGCGGCCCGCGGCCGCCCCGTCCGGGCGTGGTCGACGGAGGATCGATGGAGCCATTCGACCGTCCATGTGGCGAGATCGACTTCGGGGCCGGATGATCGATGGTGACCTCGCCGGGAGCTGGCAAGTCGTTGAAGCGGCGATGGCATCGGGTCTGACGCCGGCGGATATCTACATCGACGTCCTGGCTCCGACCCTGCATGCGATCGGGGCGTCGTGGCAATCTGGTGAATCGGGGGTCGAGCAGGAGCACTACGCGAGCAATGTGGCGACGGCCCTGATCGGCCGTCTAGGCGCGCGGTTCGCCCGCCGAGGGCGGAAGCGCGGGGTCGTCATCGTGGCGATGCCATCCGGCGAACGACACGGCCTGGGTGTCGCGATGGTCACCGACGTCCTTCGACAGGAAGGCTACGACGTCCGCAACCTCGGGCCTGACACGCCTGCCCGGTCGCTTGCCAGCGCGATGCGCGACACCGATCGGCTTGTCGCCGTGGTCGTCAGCGTCGTTGGCGATGGCCATCGACGCGCCGCAGCTCGTTTGTTGGGCGCCGCTCGCCGGGAGCGTTCATCGGTGCCGCTGCTCGCCGGTGGGTTTGCCATTCGCGACGACCGTTCGGCGATCGAAATCGGCGCCGATGGTTGGGCTGCGGACCCCCGCGAACTCGCCCGACTGATCGACACACTGCAAAGCCAACGCACCTAGTTGGTCGAGGCCGTGGGCCAGAACTCCATGGCGCGCCGAGCGTCAGGCAACGGCGCGTCGCTTCTCCAGCACGATCTGATGATCCTGCGACAGGCCGGTCGCGAAGCCGGCCTCGGATAGGGCGAGGTAGTACTCCCACATCCTGATGAATCGTTCGTCGAAGCCCTGGGCGCGGACAGCGTCCAGGTTGGCCATGAACCTCACCCGCCATTCCCGCAGGGTCCTGACGTAGCTGGGAGCGATATCGGTCGCATCGCGCAGCAGCAGTCGCGTCCCGTGGAGGTTCTGCTCGATGACGGCGAGCGAGGGACACAACCCGCCCGGGAAGATATAGGTTTGGATCCAGTTGGCGCCGCGTCGCTGCGCATCGTAGGCGACGTCCGGGAACGTGATGACCTGGATGCTGGCCTTGCCTCCGGGGACAAGAGCGCGATCCACGGCCTCGAAGTAGGAACCGTAGAAGTCGTGCCCGACGGCCTCGAGCATCTCGATCGAGACGACCGCGTCGAAGACGCCGTCGATGTCGCGGTAATCCCGGAGCTGGACGTCGACCAGGTCGGCGAGTCCGGCTTCGGCGACCCGCTGACGGGCCAGGGCGTGCTGCTCCTTCGAGATGGTGACCGTGGTGACCCGGCAGCCGAGTTGACCGGCGGCGTGGATGGCGAATCCGCCCCAACCCGTGCCGATCTCCAGGACGTGCATGCCGGCCTGTAGCCCGGCACGTTCGGCCATCCGTTGGTACTTGTGCTGCTGGGCTGCCTCCAGCGACTGGTCTTCAGACTCGAACACCGCGCTCGAATAGGTCATCGACTCGTCGAGGAACAGGCGGTAGAACTCGTTCCCCAGGTCGTAGTGGGCGGCGATGTTGCGACGCGCGTTGTCCCTGGTATTGCGACGAGACCGGTGCGCGAGCGTCCTGCCGAGCTGAGCCGGGATCCGCCACCAGCCGGTATACAGGGCGAGGGACGCGCGGTTGTAGGCGGCGACTCGGATCAACGCCGCCAGGTCCGGGCTGGACCACAGGCCTTCCATGTAGGCTTCACCGCCTCCGGTCTCACCGCCGATGAGGAAGCGCTCGAACGCCGCATGCTCATGGATCCGGATCTCGCCCTGGTGAGCCGAGGACGGGTCGCCGTACAGGCGGCTCGTGCCGTTGGGGAGGATCACGGTGATGGCGCCGACGCGAAGCCGTTCGAGACCAGCGTGACCGACCCGCCAGGCTGCGCGGGCGAGGAAGCTTGGGCGGGCACTGCGCGCTACCGACCCTGCCTGGATGGATCGATCGGTCATCGTGCGGCCTCCCCATGGCGGTGGAACGTGGCGCCGCGGCGCCACAACTTGAGGGCGTGCCAGTGGATCATCGCCATCGTTTTGTGGGTCACGAATGGGTGCCGAATCAGCATCCGGACAAGCATCCGGTCCGTCAACCGCCGACGGCGCAGGCTGAGACTCGTGTACAGCAGGCCGCCCTCGGCATCTCCCTGGTCGATCGCGATGCGAAGGCTCTCCGGCTCGTCGCGCACGCGGACCGTATAGCCTCCATGGATCTCGATGAACGGCGACACATAGAACGTCTTGTCCATCGACGACTGGAACACCGGTCCGCTGTCGGGACGCGGGGTGAGCGTATACAGGTGCCGCTCGAGATGGGTGTTATGCACCTCCACCACCACAACGGCTAACTCGCCGGAGGCGTCGCGACACAGGTAGAAGCTGGCCGGATTGAAGACATACCCAAGGACCCGTGGGTTCGTCACGAGGGTGATCCGCCAGTCCGTCGGGTCCCATCCTTCGGCAGCCAGATGCTCACGGATGCGACCGGGCAGATCCTTGGCCGGCGGCGCCATGTGATCGTCGTCGCGGAACCCAAGTACATTCGCTCGGTTGCGGCTGAGCAGTCGATGGCGCCGGTCGACCTCGTCGAGCTCGTCCAGGTCGAGGGCCAGGTAGTAGACCCCGTGCTGCAGGTCGTAATCGAACGGTCGAACCCGGCGATGACGGACGGTGCCGTCGAGGATGTGGGACCTCATGCTGCCTGCTCCTCGGTCTCGCTGACTGCGAGGAAGCTCGCTGCCTCGTACCCGGACCGACAGCCGTCCTCGTGGAATCCGTACCCGAGGTGGGCGCCCGCGTAGTACGTGTCTCGGTGCCCCTGGAGGCGACCGATGGCCGCCTGCGCTGCGAGCGACCGAAAGGTGTAAAGCGGATGGCTGAACTCGCGCGCCAGGATGACGTGGTCGTCGCGGACGAGATCACCCGGGTTCACGGACACGAAGTACTGGGTGGGACCGGGCAGTGCCTGGAGCCGGTTCATGTGGTAGGTCATCGTCACTGACGCGCCGGGTGGGTCGCAGGCGGGCTGGTGGACGTTCCAGGACGACCATGCGCCCGCCCGAGTCGGCATCACCTGCGGGTCCGTGTGCAGAACGACCTGGTTGCGGTTGTACTCGAACCCGCCCAACGCTGACCGCTCGGATGCGTCGGCATCACCGAGCAGGGCCAGCGCATCATCGGCATGGGTGGCCATCACCACAACATCGAATCGCTCAACGAATCCGGCGGCGGTCGCGACGGTCACACCCGCGACATCGCGCAGAACGGCCTCGACGGGATCATCCGAGCGGACCGTCCCGATCGGCAGGCTGGCGATCAGGTTGTCCACGTACGTACGCGAGCCACCGGCGACGGTCCGCCACGGGAGAGCCCGCCCGACACCGATGAGCCCGTGGTTATCGAGGAACCGGAGCAGATAATCGACCGGATACTCCAGCGTCCGGCCAGGTGCGGTCGACCACACCGCGGCGGTGACCGGGATCAGGAAGTGGTCGCGGAACGCCGACCCGAATTGCCGATCCGCGAGGTACTCGCCGAGGGTCATCCCGGTCGGATCCGGGCTATCCAGGATCCGCCGGGCATCGCGATAGAACCGCAGGATGTCGGGGAACATCCGCAGGTATGACGGTCGACTGGCGAGACTGCGCTGGGCGAGGAACCCTCCGACGCCACGTGAGCCGAATTCGACGTTGCACGCGCGGCAGACCGAGGCGAACGACATGTCGCTCTCCTGCGTCTCAACGCCGAGTTCATCGAACAGGCCAGTCAGCAGCGGGTAGGTGGGCTCGTTATAGACGATGAAGCCGGTGTCCACGCCGACTGGGCCGTCCGGCGAGTCCACCCGCACGGTCGCGACGTGACCGCCCGGAGTCGTCTCGCGCTCGAATAGTGCGACCTCGTGCCCATCCCGGTCCAGGACATAGGCCGCGGTCAGGCCACTTACGCCGGCGCCGACGATGGCTACTCTCATGACCCGACGTCCCCGGCCCGGCTGGCCCGATCGTCGAGCTGCTGCTGCATCCCGCCGACAGCATTCTCGGCAAGCTTCCGGAACGAGCGACCCAGAAACGGCTGGATGAGCCGCAACAGGCCGCCGAGTTGGATATCTGCGATGTACTCGATCCGGGTTCCGGTCCCATCACCCTCAAACCGGATGTCATCGATCGCGGTCACCCCGGAGCCCTCGCCCTTGAGGACCACGCGATGCGGAGGCTCGTAGGCCGTGATCCTGTACTCCATGGGCGCGACCCGCCGGCCCAGGCGGACGCCCAGTCGATATCGGGCGCCGACCCCGACCGGTCCGTCATCGAGGCGTTCGGCGCTGGCCACGCCTGGATCCCACTCCTGGGAGTTCGCAAAATCGGCGACATAGGCAAACGTTTCTTCGAGTGTGAGTGGTGTCTGGATGCGCTCATGCAGCCTGGTCACGGGGGCTCCTCCATCTCTCGGGCGTCGGGTCCGGCGCGCCGCTCAACGCCACGACGTGATCCCATAGTCGTCGTCGTTCGTCGCCCGTCAGGCGAGTCCCGGGCACCCGATCGAATGGCCGAGGTCGACGGTCGAGGTACAGCCGCCCATTGTCAAGGCCACCTTCGGTTGTCGTGCCGAGCCAAACCATGCTGTCGATACCCTCGGAGGGCGTACGCAAGATCGGCCCCATGGATCGGTAGAAGGCCGGCAGGGAATCGGCCAGGCCCGGCGTCGCGGCCCAACCAGGGTGCACGGCGTTGAACGTGACCCCCGATGGGCCGAGACGGCGTTGCCACTCACGGACGAGCGCCACCTGGGCCCGTTTTGCCCGGGCGTAGGCTCGGGGACCGGAGAACGATCCTTGCGAACTCTGCAGGTCATTCAGATCGAGCGGCTGAGTGTACTGCCCACCGGACGTGACGGCGATGACCCGTCCATCCTCGGATCGCTGGAGGAGCGGCATCAGGCCGGAGACGAGCGCGAATGGACCCACGACCATGGTCGCCAACGTAGCTTCGATGCCGTCAGGGCCGGTGATGCGGTCCGGGAAGATCGCGCCGGCGTTGTCCACCAGCACATCGAGCACCGTCTCCGTCTCGAGAATCTCGTCCACGGCCGCTCGGACGGAGTCCAACGATCCCATATCCGCGACGATGAGCCGGCACCCGTCGGCGGCGTTCGCAGCGGAGAGTTCGGCCCGCAGGGACTCCAGCTTGCCCACGCTCCGTCCTACCAGGATCAGGTGGGCCCCGAGGCTCGCGAACTCAATAGCCGCAGCCC
>SPCO01000019.1 GCA_004525275.1 Thermomicrobiales bacterium
CGGCCAGAGCGCATGATCGGTTCGGCGACGGGCGGCACGCCGCCGCTACAATCGGCCCATGACCTATCGAGTCACCCTGATCCCCGGCGATGGCATCGGACCGGAGCTGGCGGAAGCGACGACCCGCGTCCTCGACGCAACCGGCATCGAATTCGAGTGGGAGTCGGTCGTAGCCGGCGAGGCAGCGATCGAACACCACGGGACGCCGCTCCCAGAGGGCGTCCTGGAGTCCATCCGCCGAACGAAGGTCGGTCTCAAGGGCCCGATCACGACCCCGGTCGGCGGCGGCTTCAGAAGTGTCAACGTCGGTCTCCGACAGGCGCTTGGTCTGTACGCCAACCTCCGGCCCGCCCGCTCCATGCAGGGTGTCGAGTCGCGCTACGAGGGCATCGACCTCGTCATCGTCCGGGAGAACACCGAAGATCTGTACGCCGGGATCGAGCATATGGTCGGCCCCGATGCCGCAGAGAGCATCAAGATCATCACCCGTGCTGCGTCTGAGCGGATCGCGCGTTTCGCGTTCGAGTACGCGGTCGCTAACGGCCGGCACAAAGTCACGGCGGTCCACAAGGCCAACATCATGAAGCTCTCGGACGGTCTCTTCCTGGAGAGCTGCCGGACGGTCGCCGCCGAGTACGAGGGCCGCGTCGGCTTCGAGGATCGGATCGTCGACAACATGTGCATGCAGCTCGTCCAGAAGCCCGAGTTGTACGACGTGCTCGTGCTTCCGAACCTGTACGGCGATATCGTGAGTGACCTGGCCGCCGGCCTGGTCGGTGGACTCGGGGTCGCGCCTGGTGCCAACATCGGGATCGATGCTGCAGTCTTCGAACCGGTCCACGGTTCGGCGCCGAAATACGCCGGCCTGGACAAGGCCAATCCGACCGCGATGATCCTGTCGGGTGCGCTGATGCTCCGTCATCTTCGTCATCCGGCCGAAGCGGATCGCCTGGAGGCGGCCGTCCGCGAGGTCATCGCCGAAGGGCGATCGACCACGTATGACCTCGGTGGCTCGACCGGGACCGCCGGCTTCGCCGATGCGGTCATCGCTCGTCTTCGGACGACCGTCGGAGGGCGCCAGGGATGACCGGCTGGCCTGCCAGCCTCCGGACCACCCGACCGCCGCTCAAACCACGCGGCACCGCCGCGACCGGGTTCGGTCAGACGAGTCGGCTCGATGGCTGGTGGGTGGCGCCGCTCGGCGTCGGGTTCTGGCTCGCCGTCCTGGTCATCTACTCCTTCTTCAGCGCGATGCTCTGGCAACAGTGGTTCGGGACCGGCTATGAGAGCGACGGTTACACGTCTCCGTTCTTCGCGCCGTTCTTCCGAGATGCCCCGCTGCCGACATGGCTGTCGCCGGCGATCCTGACGCTCTGGATCCCGATCGGCTTCCGGGTGACCTGTTACTACTTCAGACGGGCCTACTACCGGGCCTATCTGGTCGACCCGCCCGCCTGCGCGGTCGGGGAGCCGGCGGTCCATCGACGCTATCGCATGGAGATGGCCTTTCCGTTCATCCTCCAGAACCTCCACCGCTTCTTCCTGTACGTCGCGATCGTCCTGCTGGTGATCCACTGGATCGAGATCGCCGGCACGTTCAGCGTCGACGGTCGACTGCGCCTCGGGCTGGGCACCGTGATCCTGTTGGTGGACGTCGCGCTTCTGAGCGGCTATGTCCTGTCGTGCCACTCGCTCCGCCACATCGTCGGCGGCCGGCTCGACTGCTTCTCGTGCACCCGACGCGACCGAACCCGCCACGCTGCCTGGAAACGCCTGAGTGGGCTCAATCAGCGACATATGGTCTGGGCGTGGGCGAGCCTGATCTCCGTCGTCGTGGCCGACTTCTACATCCACATGCTCGCGGCAGGTGTCTTCACCGACCCGGCCATCTGGTTCTGATCGCGCCGGGATGAAGCCTCAGGTCCGTCCTCATGATGTCGTCGTCATCGGCGCCGGCGGGGCCGGTCTTCGTGCGGCGATCGCGGCGAAGATGGCCGGTGCCGATGTCGGGCTCGTCTGCAAGTCCCTGCTTGGCAAGGCGCATACCGTGATGGCCGAAGGGGGCGTCGCCGCGGCGCTCGCCCACGTCGCTCCGGACGACACCTGGCAGGTCCATTTCCGCGACACGATGGTCGGCGGCAAGCTCCTCAACAATCCGCGGATGGCCCAGTTGCACGCAACGGAGGCGCCCGATCGCGTCCGCGAGCTGGAAGGGTGGGGTGCCGTCTTCGACCGCACGCCGGATGGCCGGATCCTGCAGCGACCCTTCGGTGGGCACTCGTACCCGCGTCTTGCCCACGTCGGTGACCGGACCGGTCTGGAGTTGATCCGGACGCTCCAGGATCGTGCCGTCGCGCTGGGGATCGAGGTCTACATGGAGTGCACGATCTCGCGGCTCATCACGGGTCACACCGGGGTGACCGGCGCCTTCGGCTACTGGCGCACGACTGGCCAACCGATCGTCTTCCCGGCGCGGGCGGTCGTGCTGGCGACCGGTGGCATCGGCAGGGCCTTCGAGATCACGTCCAACTCCTGGGAGTACAGCGGTGACGGACAGGCGCTCGCCTACGAGGCTGGCGCCGAGCTCATCGATATGGAGTTCGTCCAGTTCCATCCGACCGGGATGGTCTGGCCGCCGGGCGTCCGCGGGTTGCTGGTGACCGAGGCGGTTCGTGGCGAGGGCGGGATCCTGCGCAACAAGGACGGCAAACGATTCATGTGGGAGTACCTGCCCGAGGAGCGGCGCGCCGAGTACGCGGCCACGGACGAGGAGGCCGCCCGCTGGGTGACCGCGCTTTCCGAGGGACGCCAGACAGACGCGCGGCGGCCGCCCGAATTGTCGACCCGTGACAATGTCGCGCGGGCGATCTACACGGAGGTCAAGGACGGGCGGGGAAGCCCCCACGGCGGCGTCTTCCTCGACATCAGTTACCTCCCGGCCGACACCGTCAGGCGCAAGCTCCCCTCGATGTACGAACAGTTCAAGGAGTTGGCCGACGTCGATATCACGAAGGGTCCGATGGAGGTCGGACCAACGACCCACTACGTGATGGGCGGGATTCGCGTCGACGCAGAGACGGGAGCCACCGGTGTCCGCGGTCTGTACGCAGCGGGCGAGGTCGCGGGCGGGATGCATGGGGCCAACCGACTCGGCGGCAACTCCCTGTCGGACCTGCTCGTCTTTGGGGCCCGGACCGGCCAGGCCGCAGCGGCCCATGCCGCCGGGGCCGAAGACCCGTACCTCGACCCGGTCCAGGTCCAGTCCGCGACCGCCGACCTGACTGCCCCACTTGAGCGTCCAGATGGTGAAGATCCGTATGCTATCCAGCGGGACCTCCAGGAGGCGATGCAGCGCCTCGTCGGGATCTTCCGCGAGGAGACCGACCTCGACGAGGCACTCGTGCGCCTGATGGACCTGCGACGCCGCTGGAGGGCTGTCCGGGCGACTGGCGGACAGATCTACAACCCCGGTTGGAACCTGGTGTTCGAGTTGGACCATCTGCTGACCGTCTCCGAGGCGATCGCCCGGAGCGCCCGACAGCGGACCGAGAGCCGTGGAGCCCACAGCCGGCTGGACCACCCGGCGACCGATGATGTCCGCTGGGCCGGTGTCAACAGCGTCATCACCCGCGGGATCGACGGTGCGATGAGCGTCACCACGGACCCCCTCGCAACGATGTCCGATGAGCTCCGAAGCCTCCTCGGCAGCAACGACCACTGAGGACGGAGGAGCGAATGACGGATGCGCACCTGAAGGTCTTCCGGGGCAATCCCGGCGAGGAGGGACGCTTTGAGGATTTCGCGGTCCCGGTGGAGGAGGGGATGGTCGTTCTCGATGCCCTCCACTGGATCCAGGGTCACGAGGCGCCAGACCTCGCCGTGCGCTGGAATTGCAAGGCGGCCAAGTGCGGCTCGTGCAGCGCGGAGGTTGACGGCCGACCGAGCCTGACCTGCAAGACGCGCCTGTCCGACTTTGACCTGGAACAACCGATCACCGTCGAGCCGATGCGCGCCTTCCCGCTGATCCGCGACCTCGTGACCGACGTCTCCTGGAACTATGAGGTCAACAAGACGATCCAGCCATTCACTCCGCCCGACGACGTTGCCCAGGAAGACTGGCGCTGGCAGCAGCAGGACATCGAGCGAGTCCAGGAATATCGCAAGTGCATCGAATGCTTCCTGTGCCAGGACGTCTGCCATGTCCTGCGCAATCACGAGACCGAAAAGCCATTCATGGGGCCGCGCTTCCTCGTCCGGGCGGCCGGTCTGGAGATGCACCCGATCGACCAGGCGGATCGGCGCGGGTATCTGAAGGACAGCGGCGGGATCGGCTATTGCAACATCACCAAGTGCTGCACGGATGTCTGTCCGGAGCACATCAGGATCACCGACAACGCCATCATCCCGCTCAAGGAACGGGTCGTCGATGCGTATTACGATCCAATCCAGTGGGCGTGGCGCAAGTTACGTGGACGCGGCCCGGACGCTGGGGTCGGGGTCGAACTGCCCGTTCTGCAGGGTTCGCCCCCGCCGACCGATCACGACACGCCGGATTGAACGACACGCTGTTTCCCGGGCTTGAATCGGAGCCGGGCGATTCGGAGGAAACTGTCCGGGATCGTCGCCGACCCCGCGGCTTCATCATCCGGACCGACGGAGCGGCCCGAGGCAACCCTGGTCCGGCGTCATTGGGGGCAGCCCTGTTCGATCTGGCACGGGCCGACGCGCGCGATGATCGGGCGGTCCCGGATGCATCGATCTCCGACTACCTCGGGATCCAGACGAACAATGTGGCCGAGTACACGGGCGTCGTGCGGGCGCTTGAGCTCGCCTCGGAACTCGGCGCCCGCGAGGTCCATCTGCTGCTCGATTCGAAGCTCATCGTCGAGCAGCTCGCCGGTCGCTGGCGGGTCAAGGATTCGAAGCTCATCCCGCTGTGGGGGGCCTCGCGCCAAACCCTTTCCGGGTTTGATCGGTGGACGGCCGTGCATGTGCCGCGCGCGCTCAACTCGGTCGCGGATGCGCTGGCCAACGAAGCGATCGACCGCGCTCAAGCAGGTGGTCCGGCCTCTGTCGTCCGCCGACCGGGCGATCGATCATAGGCCGCGATCACGACGTCTTCGACGGCCCGACGGCGCCTGTTTCGTAGGCGAGGATCACCGCCTGGATCCGATCCCGGAGATCGAGCTTGTCCAGCACGTGGGCGACATGGGTCTTGGCGGTGTGCTCGGTGACGCCCAGCTGACTCGCGATCTCGCGGTTCGACAGACCCTTCGCGATCAAGCCGAAGACCTCGAGTTCGCGTGTGGTCAGCTCGGTCATGCCCGGCGGTTCCGGGTCGGGTGCGCGTCGGAGCGCGAACAACCGGACCAGCCGCTCGGTCACCGTCCGCGAGAAGATCGAGCCGCCGTCTGCGGCCACCCGGATGCTGGTGAGCAAGTCGGTCTCCGGTGCGTCCTTGCGCAGGAACCCGCTGGCACCGACCTTCAGCGCTTCGTAGACGTACTCGTCCATCTCGAATGTGGTTAGGACGATCACCCGAGGCGGCGGTTCGGCCACCTCAGCCGCCGGGTCCGATCTCCCGACCCGGCTGAGGATGCGGCGGGTGGCTTCCAGCCCGTCGACCACCGGCATACGGATGTCCATGAGGACGACATCGGGCCGATGGCGGTCAACAGCCGCTATCGCCTCGCGTCCGTCGGCCGCCTCACCCACGACCTCGAGATCGGGTTCAGCCGACAGGATCATCCGAAGGCCGGCACGGACGAGTCGCTCGTCGTCGACGAGGAGTACGCGGATCGTCACGGCGACGATTGCTCCGTCGGTAGGCGAGCGCGGACGACAAACCCGCCACCCGATCTGGGTTCGGCCTCGAGACGACCGCCGACCAGCGCCGCTCGCTCACGCATCCCAACGAGTCCGAGGCCTTCGGTACCGATGGCCGCGGGCCGCCCGCCGCCATCCGAGATCTCGATCTTGAGTTCGCGCTCGCCATAGCCGATCCGCACGCGCGCCCCGGAGGCCCCGGCGTGGCGCAGGGCATTGGTCAGGGCCTCCTGGACGATCCGATACGCCGACAGGTCGACCCCCGGGGCGAGATCCACAGGCGTGCCTTCGACGACCAACTCGACCGGGAGACCGGCATCGCGAATCCGCGCCAGCAGCTGGTCCAGGTCGCGAAGGCCGGGTGGCGGTACGAGGCTGGCTGGATCGTCATCGACGCGCAGGACGGTGACCAGGCGATGCATCTCGTTGATCGCCTGGACGCCGGTTGTCTCGATCGCGTCCAGGGCTCCTCGGGTCGCCGCAGGATCGGCAGCCAGGGAGGCCCGACCGCCCCGGGCCTGGAGGACGATGACGCCGATCGAATGGGCCACGATGTCGTGCAGTTCGCGCGCGATCCGGGCACGTTCGTCGGCGATCGCTGCCACGGCCCTCGCATCGCGCTCGACCTCCAGGTCCGCCGCACGCTGCTCGAGGGCTCGCTCGCGGTCGTGACGGATCCGGAGCGCCAGTCCGGCCAGCCAGGCCCCGCCGAGGATCAGGACCGGCTGGAGGAAGTCGCCGAGGTCGAGCCGAGCGTCCGGGTCACGAATGACCGCCACGGCGATCATGCCGCCGACGCCGGCCGCGCCGATGAGGGCCGAGGAATCTCGCGTGCATCGGCCGACTGAGAAGAGGACCACGATCAGGGTCACGCTCAGCGCCGGCGTTCCATCGATCCCGCCAGGGCCGGTGACGACCAGGATCGGGAGCGCCAGGCCCAATCCGATCAGCGGATAGCGCTGGCGCCAGGCGACCGACATCGTGAGGGCAAGCCCGATCCCCGCGGCGAGCAAGCGGCCCGAACCGGTCGGCCCGGGCTCCGCCTCATCGAGCGGTGTCCAGATCCGTAGCCAGAGCTCGATCTGAAACGCAACCGACAGGAAGACAGCGAGCAGGAGGTCCCGCGGATCCATCAAGCGCTGGCTTGGCCTCATCGGCTGAGGCTAACGTATGCCCATCTAGGATGCCTCACCCGAGCGGGTGAGCCGGGACGGTCCTGGATGGGTCGCTCGGCGGACATCGAGTGACCTTCGCGACTGACGACACGAGGCGGCGCGAAGCGTACGTTCACGGAGTCCATTCCCGAACGACTTGGAGATGACCGCCATGACATCGCCGATATCCAAGCCTGGGGCAATCAGGGTCGTCGCGATCTCCGCCCTCGCCGCGTTGGTGGCCGGTTGCGCGAGCGCGTCCTCGCCGCCACCTTCACCGAGGCAGACCGAGACGCACAACCCTGCTCCGTCGACGTCCGTGCCGACGGTGGCGCCAGTCGAGGTCACGCCCGAACCGACGAGCCAGCCCGATCGCAACCCGTCAGCCTTCGTCAAGGACGCGCCGTACTCCGTGGCCATCGATCCCGCGGCGTTCAGTTCGACGATCACCAACCATCTCTTCCCGCTCGAGCCGGGGACAACGTGGACCTATGACGGGGGCGGTGAGCACATCGTCGTGACGGTCACCGGCCAGACCAGGGTGATCGCCGGCGTAACGACGCTCGTCGTTCACGACCAGGCATTCGAAGGCGACGAACTCGTCGAGGATACGGAGGACTACTACGCCCAGGATCCTGCCGGCAATGTCTGGTATTTCGGCGAGGTCACCGGTGAATGCGACGGGCGGACGGTGACGAGTCGGCACGGTTCCTGGGAGGCGCACGTCGATGGCGCCCAGCCGGGTGTCGTGATGCTCGCCCAGCCACGGATCGGCGACGTCTATCGGCAGGAGTACCTGGCTGGCGAGGCGGAGGATCAGGCGACGATCCTGCAGCTCGACGGCATCGTGACCGGCCCGACGGGGGACTATGTCGACGTGCTCGTGACCGAGGACGTCACGCCGCTCGAGCCCGACCTCCTCGAACACAAGTCGTACGCTCGAGGGGTCGGTGTGGTCCAGGAGGAGACCCTCAGCGGCGACGGCGGTGTGCTGAAACTCACCGAAGTCAGGGCCGGAAACGCGGCTTCCCCCAGCGCCTCACCGTTCTCGCCCTGCCAAGGGTAGACTCGATGGGTCAGCGAGGCGGCCGGATGGCCGCGCGTCGCGGCGGGGTGACTCGTCGTCGGCGTGAGGAAAGTCCGAGCTCCCCAGCGCAGGGTGGCGGGTAACGCCCGTCCGCCGCGAGGCGAGGACCAGTGCCACAGTGACGATGCCGATCCGGGGTGCAAGCCGCGGATCGGAGTGAAACGGGCAAACTCCACCCGGAGCAAGGCCAAATAGGAGGGCGCAACTCGCGGGCGGGCGACCGCCAGCGGGGGAGAGGTGCGCTGCCCAGCCCTCGGGTCGGCCGCATGAGCCGTCGGGTGACCGGCGGCCCCAGATGGATGGCCATCCCCGTTCCGCCGCGAGGCGGGGCGGGACAGAACTCGGCTTACAGGCCGCCTCGCTGACGTTCCGCTGAAATCCGTGCGTGAAAGGGCCCTCCGGCGTCTGCCGTCCGAAGTGCCGGTGCACGTTTCTGCACACCGTTGCGGTTACTTGGCCACGCCTTCGAGTTCCGGGAGCCGCCTTCGATCCCATCGGCGAGTGATCGCCAGCGCCAGGCACGAAATGACCGGTCTTCTCGGTGAGAAGACCGGTCACGTACGGGCAGATCAGGGGGCTGGCGGGATCCAGTACGTGGTATACCCATAGCCTCGGTTGGTCGTGCTGAGGTCCGGCCCGTTGGCACTCCAACGTGCCTTGCCGGCGCCATCCGGATCCATCAGCCAGATGTAGTTCTGGGCGTAATACAGGATGTGCTTGCCATCTGGGGTCCAGCTGGCGCCGGTTCCTTCGTCAGGGGTTAGCAGCGTCATGGCGGTTCCGTCCGGCTTGATCGTGTAGACACGGTCGAATGCTTGCCCAAGGGTCTGCTCCGCGGGTCCCGACGCGAAAAGGATCAGCGATCCATCGGGCGAGAACTTCGGCTCGCCTGCCTTCAGTCCGGGAGGGATCGGGAGGTCCTGGATCTCCCGTGACGCGATGTCGATGACCCGGATCCGGGACGACAGGACCTGGCCGCCTCCATCGCGCTTCGTCATCTGGTACACGATCGATGCGCCATCGGGCGACCAGCTGGGCTGTTCCGGGTACTCGCTCCCAGTGGAACCCGAGTCGAGGCCCTCCGTCTCCGCCAGCATCGTGACCGCTTCCGTCGCGAGGTCGCGGATCCCGATCTGGAACCTGTCTCCGACGGTTCGTACGAAGGCGATCTGCTTGCCGTCGGACGAATAGGCCGGATCCCTTTCCCCGTCGCAGTCGCACGCGGTCGTGATCGTGCGGAAGCCGGTGCCGTCCAGGTTGACTTCCTGGATCTTCGGCGCGTCAGACCAATCCATGAAGACGACCTTGGTGCCGTCAGGTGAGATGTCGGCCATGTTCTTGCCGGAGGCGGGTTGACGCGGCAGGAGCTCGGTGAGGTTCGATCCATCCGGATCCATCAGGTAGAACCGCCGCGTGTCGAACCTTTCGTCCGACGAGATCGCCTCGGAGCCGTCGAGAGCTTTGCCGAGATGCTGGACCAGAAGCCGTCCTGGGACGTCCGAGTAGTCCGCCCGGGCGATCAGCGACGCGCTCGGCGCGACGGACGGGACCGCGGTCACGCTGGGCGTCGGACTTGGCCCGGGTCCGCCGACTGCGGTTTGCGATCGGTTGAAGGCGAAGAAGGCGCCGCCGACCACGAGCACGCCGATGACGGCGGCCGTGGCGACGCGGGTGGGTGTGGTCATGGTCAGGAACCTCCATGGCAGGCCCAGGGCGTGCCGCTGTCGAGTGACGTGGATCTCATCGACGACGGCGTCCAATACCCGATCGGAGAGTTCCTCCGGACCGTCGGCCAGCCAGGCCATCGCGATCCGGTCGAAGTCGTTGTCTGTTTTCATGCGAGACGCTCCGTCGATGAGAGTGTCCGGGCATCGGCGTCGAGCGCCGCCCGAAGGGCTTGCGTGGCGTAGTGCAATCGGGACTTGACCGTCCCAAGGGGCACGCCGAGTTCGTCGGCAACCTCCGGGAGGGTCAGTCCCACGTAGTGATGCAGGACGAAGATCGCACTCTGCTCCGGCGACACCCGCCGGAACGCACGCTCAAGAAGATCACGCTGAAGGACGGTCGCCATGTCGTCTCGCCCGTCCGGTCCGTCGACCGGCAGGATGCGAACGTTGGCGGCCCAGCTGCGTCGCCGCCTCGCCTCTGCGTAACACGCGTGGACGAGGATCCGCCGTAGCCAGGCGTCGAACCGGTCGGCATCGCGCAGCGATGGCAGCTCGCGCCAGGCCGTGACGAGGGTCTGTTGGACGGCGTCTTCGGCTCGATCGACGTCGCGCAGGATCCTGTACGCGATCGCCATCAACCGATCGCCGACCGCACGTGCGATGTCGGCGAACGCCTCTTCATCTCCCTGTCGAGCCAGGTCAACGAGTGCTCGTTGCACGCGCCGGTCCTTCCTCAGATACGTCCGACCTGGACGCTATGCCACCGATGAGTCGGCGGCGGACCGAATGGTTCGATCTTCGTGGCCGACGTGCTCAGGTCGTGCCAGGACGTCCGGGCGAAACCGGCAGATGTGCCGCCGCCGAGTCGGCGCGATCGGACCGTCCGGCTCATCCGTTGTCGGGGTCGGCTCGTCGGTCGGCTCTTCCACGCCAGCTCCTCGCGGTCCGCCCACGTCATGCGGGTCGGCTACCGAGGAGACGCTACACCGCCTCGCTGGCGTCTCAGCCGGTCAGTCTTCGTCGGGTCGGAAGATGTGCGGGGCGATGCAGGCGTTGCAGATCGGCGTCGCCGCCTCAAGGTCCCCGAGTGGGATCGGGATCTTCCGGTCCGGGAACAGGCATTCCACGTCGTAGACCCGCTGGGCGCCAAGTTCCACGTTGATCAGGCGCCGGAAGGTGCAGCGCTTGATTCGGTGCGGCGCCAGGTGGAACTCGTCCGACTCGGGCGGGATGACGGGCAACGGGAGTGCCATGACGGGGTCGGGACCCTCGCGTGGAACGTCGATCGGATCGTCCGGTCGACTCTGGCGGCGGAGCCTAGCACCGCCTCTTCTGATGCGGCAACCCGCGAAAGGTACTAGACTCCGCGCCGTTCCACCCAACCAGGGCACACGGAGCGCGCGTGCAGGACGACACACCGACGGTTCAACCGTGGCACGTCCACGGTCCCGCTGACGATCAGGCCGCCGACACCACGACCGGGCACGCGCACCCGGCGCCCGGCGCCGGCGCGTCGCCACCAACGCCCACCTGTCCTTTCCTCCGATCGATCGACGACGCCAACCACCTCGAGGCACCGATCGAGTCACCCGACGCTGCCAATCGTTGTGTCGCGTTGCGCGATGCCATCCCGCAATCGCTGCGCCAGCAGGAGCTCGTCTGCCTGACCAGCGGTCACCTCAATTGTCCTCGCTTCATGCGCGGATCTCCCGTCGTGGCCGAGCCTCTCGAAGCCGCGGTCGGTACCCGTCTCGCGACGCCGGCCATCGCCGGCTCACTCCTCGTCCTCGTCGCGTCCTTCCTGATTTCTCTCGCGTTCGTGATGAACAACGGCGGGCTGGTGCTGACGGCCGCGGGTTCGTCGTCGGCGCCGTCGGGCGTGGTCCTGGGCGAAGTCGAGGTCGCGTCGCCGCCGCCGGAACGCACGCCCGCATCGACATCAGGCGATGGGCCATCGGCCAGCGCGACAGCCACCGCGAGTGGGAAGCCAACTGGCGCCCCGATTCCATCGCCGGCGGCCACCGCTCAGCCAGCGGCGAGTCCCATCGCGACGGCGTCCACTGGGCCGACCGCCAAACCGACAAAGACGCCGGACTCGGATCGATACGCGCTCCTGAAGCCGTGCCCGGACAAGCCAAAGTGCTACGTCTACGTGGTCCGATCCGGGGACAACCTGTACAGCATCGCGAGGTACTTCGGCGTGCCGCTCGCGACCGTCAAGTCGATGAACCCCTGGACGGCCAACGGCCTGAGAGCCGGTCGCGCGCTGCAGATCCCGCCGCCGACCCGCTGAGAATTCGCCGGCGAGCGGCCCGCACCAGGCGAGAGGCCGGGCAAGGTCGGCCTTCGCGCGACGAGCCGCCTGGAACGCTCAGAAGACGCGCGACGAGCCGCCTGAAACGCTGAGAAGACGCGCGACGAGCCGCCTGAAACGCTGAGAAGACGCGCGGCACGAACCCAAGAACCCTCGAACCCACAGATCCACCTTGACGTGGCTCGTTTCGTCGCTAGAATGCAGCGAAGTGGCACAAAGTGGTGAGAAGTGGGGAAATCTGCCCCACCCGCCAGGACGCCCGATGACGCAGGGGTAGGCCCGACTGGTGTTCACCGGCGAGTACCGGCACACGGTGGACGACAAGGGACGCATCGCCGTCCCTGTGAAGTTCCGCGCCCAGCTCGACCCAGGCTCGATGGTCTCGGGCTGGCTCGACGACTGCCTCGCGATCCATACCAAGACGGCCTGGGAGGCCCTGTCCGACAAGGTGGCCGCGCTGCCGATCACGGATCCGCGATCGCGGAGCTTCCAGCGGTTCGTCTTCTCGACGGCCATAGACGCACAGATGGATAAGCAGGGCCGGATCCTGCTGCCCGCCTATCTGCGTCAGTCGGTCGGTCTGGACAGCGAGGCTGTCCTTGTCGGCTCACG
>SPCO01000133.1 GCA_004525275.1 Thermomicrobiales bacterium
TCTACCGGAGGTTGCAGACTCCATGAATCAATCCCCGTCCGGATCATCCGACGAACCCGCGAAGGAGCGGGTCATCGTCGCCGCATTCGGTGGCAATGCCGTCACGCGCGCGAACGAACGCGGGACGCACGCGGAGCAGCTGGCCAACGTCCGGGAGATGTGCGAACGCGTCCGGCCACTGATCGAGGCCGGCCACCGCCTCGTGATCATCCACGGCAACGGCCCGCAGGTCGGCGTCCTGGCCCTCCAGGTCGAGGCCGGAAACGCCCTCGGCGTGCCCGATCAACCGTTCGACGTGCTGGGCGCGATGACCCAGGGTCAGATCGGCTACCTCATCCAGCAGACACTCGGGAATGTCTTGCGAGGGTCTACGGCTGACGGCGAGCGGCGGGCCATCGTCAGCGTGGTGACCCAGGTGCTCGTCGACCGGACGGATCCGGCATTCCAGAAACCGACCAAGCCGATCGGTCCGTTCTACGACCGCGAGTTGGCGGAGCGCCTGGCCGTCGAGAAGGGCTGGACGGTCGTCCAGGACTCCGGCCGAGGCTGGCGTCGAGTCGTGCCGTCGCCGCAGCCGATCGAGGTCATCGAAGCGCCGATGATCAGGGCGCTGAGCACGGCCGGGGTGATCGTCATCGCTGCCGGCGGCGGCGGCGTCCCGGTCGTCCGTGAGCCCGACGGCAGCCTGACCGGCGTCGAGGCCGTCATCGACAAGGATCTTGCTGCCGAGCGGCTCGCGGCGCTCGTCGGGGCGGACACCCTGCTGCTGTTGACGGGCGTCCACCGGATCGGCCTGGACTACGGCACGCCGACGCAGCGGGACCTCGACGTCATGTCGGTCACGGACGCGAAGCGGCATCTCGCCGATGGTCAGTTCCCGCCGGGCTCGATGGGCCCCAAGGTGAAGGCCGCGATCCGGTTCATCGAAGACGGCGGACGCGAGGCGATCATCACGGCGCCTGAGGCCCTGGCCGCTGCCCTTGCCGGGGCCGACGGCACTCGGATCGTTGCTGGCTGAGTCAGGCGCGCCGCGAATGCGGTACTCTGTCAGCGAAGCATCCTTTAATCCGGTCCAGAGAGGCCAGGAAGGAGCATGGAATGGTCGCGCACACGCTTGACGGCCGAGCCCCGATCGACGGGGCCCTTCACCCCCACGGCACAACGGCCTTCGTTGGCCATGTCCGGGCGTTACTCGCCCTCGCCGATGGGTCCGTATGGTCAGTCCGACGGGCACCCTCCGCCGCTGCCGCGACGGGGTCGGTCCGGGTCGTCGGGTCGAAGGTCCTGATCGGTGATTCTGAAGTCGCCTCACTGTCCGATCCCGATGCGAAGCTGGTGGCGCTCCACTTGGATCAACCGAGTCAGGGGCGTCTCGGCGGACTCCGAGGCTGCGTCTCCGCGGCCGGCACGACGACCCCCGTCCATCGAGCGGTCGCCCTGGCGCTCGCGCGCGGCGAGATCGGCCGCCCTTGATGACTCGCCAGAGCGAGCCCGTCGCTGGACAAGGTCGTCGCGCGAGCTGCGGCCGTCGTCGCGCCCAGCTGACCGGGGAGCCGCCCCTCCAGGAGGCCGACGTGGCCGCACTCGCGGGCGGAGGGTAGGGACGCAAGCGTCGCTGCGCCTCTCGGGAGGCCCGTACACCCGAGTCGCGTGTTCGGCGCCCTGGTCACGAGTCTGGCGCCCGGGTTGCGTGTTCGGCGCCCCGCGCCTGAACGGACCGGCGAGCCCGCGATTCATGGGCCAGTACACGCCATCGGGCCGAATCTCGTCCGATCTGAGCGCCTCGCGCTCGAGATGACCACCGAACTCGGCAACGCCAGCGCCCGCCGGCCGGTAGAGGCGCCAGGTGCCGAACGGATGGCTGACTCGGGCCGAGCGCCCCTCGAGTCCAGCACCCAGCGCACGGTTGATCCCGTCCCGGTGATCCGTGGCGCCGTCGCGCCCGCTTCGCACGGCCTTCCGTTGACACTCGAACCCGGGGACTGCTACGATGCCTCGAACGCGTTGGCACTCTCCACCTTAGAGTGCTAACCATATTGGAGACAGGCCCTTGGCGCGACGGCCTCGCCGCCCACTCGGCCCCCTGGACCTTCGCACGCAGGCGATCCTCCGGGCCGTCATCGAGGAATACGTCACCACAGCCACGCCGGTCGGCAGCCTGGCGCTCGTCGAGCGCTATCACCTCGGCGTGTCCAGCGCCACGGTGAGGAGCATCCTCGCGGAGCTCGAAGCGAACGGGTTACTGACCCACCCGTATACCTCGGCGGGGCGCATCCCGACGGATGAGGGCTACCGGTTCTACGTCGAGTCGATCACCGAGGCCGTCCCTCTCCCGGCGGTCGAACAGCTGATGATCCGCCACCAGTTCGGCCAGGTCGAATTCGCCAGCGAGCATTGGTTCCGCCTCGCCGCAACGACGCTCGCGTCGGTCACCCGTGCGGCCGGGATCGCCACGCCGGCGAAGCCACGGGACGCACATATTCGGCGTATCGACCTCGTCGCGATCAACGAGCGTATGGCCAGCCTCATCCTGGTCCTGCGCGAGGGCGCCATCAAGCAGGCGCTGATCACGGTCGACGGCGACGACTCGATCGATCAGCCGACCCTCAATGCTGTTGCGGCGCTGCTGAACGAGCGCCTGGTCGGCTTGACCGCGGCGCGAGCCCAGACCCGGGTCGCTTCCTTCGCAGCCGATGACCGCGTCCAGGTGCTGGCCAGGCGAGTCGGCGAGCGGGTCGTGAAAGTCGTCATGGAGTACGACGCGGAGACGATCGAGGAGCTCTTCAGTGACGGCCTTCTCAACGTCATGGAGGCGCCCGAGTTCGCCGAGAGCGAGAAACTCCGGCGCGTCTTCAGTGCGCTCGAGAATCGGGCCTACCTCGGCGAGCTCGTCGGGAGCGTCGCAGGTGCTGGTGACGTTCGGGTCTTCATCGGCCACGAAAACCAACCCCTGGACATGCGCGATGTTTCGCTCATCCTCGCCTCGTATGGCCGTCCCGGCCGAGCGGTCGGGGTCGTCGGCGTGCTGGGGCCCACCCGGATGTCGTATTCGCAGGCTATCGGAACCGTCCGCTTCGTGTCCGGCTTGATGAACGAACTAGTGGATCACTTGTATGCCTGATCGAAGACGAACTCGCGCCGAGGAACGTGAAGACGAGATCGATATCTCGCCGGCCGCGCTGGGCGCCCAGATCGAGACCCTGATCGGCGAGCGCGACGCCGCTCTGCAGGCGGCGGACGACTACCTGGTCGCCCTGCAGCGCGAACGTGCCGAATTCCAGAATTTCAAGCGCCGCACCAGCGAGGAGCGGATGCGCGATCTTGGGCTGGCCGGCGAGGATCTCATTCGCAAGGTCCTGACCGTCGCGGACGACTTCGACCGGGCGATCGAGGCTCGACCCGCCTCGATCGCGGAAGATCCGTGGTTCGAGGGGATCTCGGCCATCGATCGCAAGTTGCGCCAACTCCTCGACAGCGAGGGTGTGACCACCATCGACGCGTCGGCCGGCTTGCCGTTCGATCCGCGTGAACACGAAGCCATCGCCAATGTGCCCGGCAGCGGCCTGGCCGACGGTGAGATCGTCGAGGAGATCCGTCGCGGCTATCGACTGCGAGACCGGGTCATCCGGCCGGCGCTCGTCGCCGTGTCGATCACCACCGACCCCATCAACTAGCAGTCAGTACGGACAAGGAGCATCCATCGATATGGGCAAGATCATCGGCATCGACCTCGGTACGACCAACTCGGTCGTAGCGGTCATGGAGGGCGGAGAGCCGACCGTCATCGCATCGGCGGAGGGTGGGCGGACGGTCCCATCCGTCGTCGCGTTCACGAAGAGCGGCGAGCGGCTCGTCGGCCAGTTGGCAAAGCGCCAGGCCGTGACCAATCCGACCAATACGGTCTACTCGATCAAGCGCTTTATGGGCCGTCGCTGGGACGATGACGAGGTCAAGCGCAGCAAGGGTTTCGTCCCGTACACGGTGCAGAAGGACCCCAAGAGCGACGGCGTCGCCGTAAAGCTCGCCGACGACAAGGTCTTCACGCCGCCGGAACTCAGCGCCATGATCCTCCAGAAGCTCAAGACGGACGCCGAAGCCTATCTGGGCGAGAAGATCACCGAAGCGGTCATCACCGTTCCGGCCTACTTCGATGACACGCAGCGTCAGGCGACCAAGGACGCCGGCCGGATCGCGGGTCTCGACGTCAAGCGGATCATCAACGAGCCGACCGCCTCGGCACTGACCTACGGACTGGACAAGAAGGGCGACGAGAAGATCGCCGTCTACGACCTGGGGGGCGGGACCTTCGACATCTCCATCCTGGAGCTGGGCGAGGGCGTCTTCGAGGTCAAGGCAACCAACGGTGACACGCATCTCGGCGGTGACGACTTCGACCAGCGAGTCATCGACTGGCTGCTGGCCGAGTTCAAGAAGGACCAGGGGATCGACCTCTCCAAGGACCAGCAGGCACTGCAGCGTCTAAAGGAAGCGGCCGAGAAGGCGAAGATCGAACTCAGCTCGACCGCGACCACCGAGATCAATCTGCCCTACGTCACGGCCGATGCGACCGGACCGAAGCACCTGGTCGTGTCGTTGACCCGGGCGAAGCTGGAAGACCTGGTCGCCGACCTGGTCCAGAAGACGGCCGGGCCGGTCAAGGCTGCCCTCAAGGATGCCGGCCTCAAGCCTGGCGAGATCGACGAGGTCATCCTGGTCGGTGGCATGACCCGGATGCCCGCCGTCGTCGAGGCGGTCAAGGCGATGTTCGGTGGCAAGGAACCCCACAAGGGCGTCAACCCTGACGAGGTCGTGGCCATCGGGGCCGCGATCCAGGCAGGGGTTCTCGCCGGTGACGTCAAGGACGTGCTGCTGCTCGACGTGACACCGCTGTCGCTCGGCATCGAGACGTTGGGTGGGGTGATGACCAAGCTCATCGAGCGAAACACGACGATCCCGACCTCCAAGTCACAGACCTTCTCGACCGCATCCGATTCGCAATCGCAGGTGGAGATCCACGTTCTCCAGGGCGAGCGCGATTTCGCGGCCGACAACAA
>SPCO01000230.1 GCA_004525275.1 Thermomicrobiales bacterium
CCAGACGTAGGTCGAGACATCGATCGAGAACAGCGGTTTGGCCGCGGTCGAGACGAAGCTGTTGTCCGAATTGCCATTCCAGACACCGGCCGCCAGGGCGTATGCGCCGGCGTTTCGGCTCTTGTTCGATGGGGGTGCGATGTAGCCATAGGCGTTGAGGTCCTTGGCGTCGTTGTTGGTGCCCGTCTTGAGTGTCGCGGGACGCCGACCGTCCGGGCCACGGATGGCGAACCTGCCCCAGAACGGGTTGACGTTCGGATTCGTGTTGCCGGCCAGGATGTCGGTCACGATATAGGCCGCCTGCGGGCTCACAGCCGGCTCGCCGGGCGGTGGCACGTGCGGCTCCACGACGTCCTGGCCACTCTTGTCCTTGACGGTCAGGATGGTCGTGTGGGGGACCATCAGGCCGCGGTTGGCAAGCGTCCCGTACGCGGTGACGAGGTCGACCGGTCGAACCTCCTGGACGCCGAGCGCGAAGGCCAATTCGGCCGTCCTTGGTCCCTGGAAGACCATCCCGAAATCCTGCGCCTTGGCGAAGACATGGCCCGGACCGTTGATGGCCATCGCCTTGACAGACGGGATGTTGAGTGAGAACTGCAGGGCGTTCCGGACGCGGACCGGGCCGCGCTCGAGGCGGTCGGCATCGTTCGGCGTGTACGGCGGGTTGCCCCCGAAATCGGTCGCGACATCCATCAACATGGTCCCGGCGGTGATCGACTTGTCGTTGATCCCGACCGCATAGTTGAACGGTTTGAACGCCGAGCCCGGCTGGCGATAGCCCTTGCCGACGACGTCGTATTGGGGCTGGAACGCGGGCTTGTTCGACGAGGCGTAGTAGTTGGCACTGCCGACGTAGGCGACCAGTTCGCCCGTCTCGTAGTCAAGCGCCACCATCGCGCTATTGCTCAGATCCTTGTCCCGGAGGTTCTTCATCCAGGGTTCGAGCTTGTCGAAGCCAAGTGCCTTGGCTTCCCGAGTGGAGGCGGCGACGGTCTTCTTCCGGGGCACGATGGCGGCGGCCCGGGTCCACTTCTCGGCGATCTTCTGGAGTCCGACGTCAAGGGTCGTGGTCACTCGTAACCCACCGAGTTCGAGAGCGTCGCAGGTCGGGGTGTCCGGACCGCACAACTTTTCCGCGAGCTCGTCGCGAACGGCCCACACGAAATGGGGAGCGATCCAGCGCGTCGTGGCCTGACCGGCGAGGAGGACCGCCTCACCCTGGGCCGCGCGGAAGTCCGCTGCCGTGTACTGGTCGCCCGACATCGGCGTCCGGCCCTCGGCAAGCAGACCGAGGATCTGATCACGCCGCTGGACCACGGTCGTGTCGGGCGGGACGATGAGCTGGCCTCTCGGGCATTCCTCACCCTCGTCGATGACGGTCAGGCATTCTTCGATGGCATTGCGGACGAGGTCGTAGTTGGACGGAGACTTCGGCAGCCCGGCGATGATCGCGGCCTGGGCCGGGTCGATATCGGCGAGATCGATCCCGAAGTACGAGCGGAGGGCGGCTTTCACGCCGTAGCTCTGGTTGCCGTAGTAGTTCTGATTGAGATACGCGGTGATGATCTGCTGCTTGCCCGTCTCCCCCGGGAATGCCGCGGTGACCCGAACGGACTGGATGATCTCCTTGAGCTTGCGCTCGATATTTCGACTCGGATCCTGGACGAGCTCCTGGTCGAGGAGACGCGCTCGAACGAGCTGCTGGGTGATGGTCGACGCGCCGCGGCTATCACCACCGACCGAATCGAGGGCCGCCGAGATGATGGCGACCGGATCGAATCCAGCGTTCTCCCAGAAGGTCTTGTCCTCGACCGCGGTCGTGGCGTCGAGCAGGATCGGCGGGATCTGGTCGAAGGTCACGACCTCGCGTTTGGCGTCGCCGAAGCGAGCCAGCTCCACGGTCCCGGTCCGGTCGTAGATGATCGTCTCTTCGGGAAGTACGTATTCGGTCAGGGTCTTCGGATCATCGAGACCCGACGCGAGCGAGTTGTACGCTCCGACCGCCGCGACCGCGCCGATCGCGCCAAGGCCTGCGAGGAACAGGAACAGGATGACCGCGATCCAGCCGATCGTGCTCGGCTTGGTCCTGGTCGGCGTTCGTTTCGGCGTCGCTTGTCGAGTGGCGGTCATGGACGTGGAGAGGCTCCGATAGGTGGCGTAAGGATGCCGTACTCCGCCCTGGGGTGGCGGCACGACGGCTGGCCGGACGATTCGTGAGCGTCACGGCCAGGATGAAGA
>SPCO01000017.1 GCA_004525275.1 Thermomicrobiales bacterium
CGGATCCTCGGTCGACCTCTCGATGCTCACGGGGGAGCCGATCCCGGTCGATGTCGGCATCGGCGAAGAGGTCATCGGGGCCGCCCGCAACCTGACCGGTAGTTTCGTCATGCGCACGACCCGAGTCGGGCGTGACACGGCCCTGGCTCGGATCGTCGACCTCGTCCAGCGAGCCCAGGGTTCCAAGGCCCCGATCCAGCGTCTGGCCGACCGTATCGCGGCGATCTTCGTGCCGATCGTGCTCGTGACGGCCGCGGCCACCTTCGTCATCTGGTACCTGGCGGGCCCGGAGCCGCAGTTGACGTTCGCCCTGACAGCCTTCATCAGCGTCCTGGTCATCGCCTGTCCATGCGCGATGGGGCTGGCGACGCCGACGGCGATCATGGTCGGCACCGGCCGTGGTGCCGAGGCGGGCGTCATCATCCGCGGCGGCGACGCGCTCGAGGCCGCCCATCGCGTCGGGGCGGTCGTCATGGACAAGACCGGGACGCTGACGCTCGGGCGCCCATCGGTGGTTGGGGTGGCCGCAGCTTCTGGATACGCGGTCGAGCGCCTTCTCGACATCGCCGGCTCGATCGAACGGGGCAGCGAGCACCCGCTTGGGGTTGCGATCCTGGAGCGTGCCCGCCAGGACGAGTTGGGCTTCCGGGACGTCACCGACTTCTCGGCCGTCATCGGTGGCGGGGTCGAGGGGATCGTTTCCGATGCCGAGGGCGCCCACTCCGTGGTGGTGGGCAATCGCCGCCTGATGGTCGACCGCGGTGTCGACCTCGCCACACTCGAAGCCGCCGCCAGCGATGCCGAGCGCGCCGGCCACACGCTCGCGATCGTCACCATCGATGGCCAGGCCGCCGGCGTCATCGCCCTCGGCGACCCGATCAAGCCGACATCCGCGGCCGCCATTCGCGATCTGACCGAGATGGGTATCGAGGTATGGCTGGTCAGCGGTGACGGCCGGGTCACGACGGAGGCCGTCGCCCGTCAGGTCGGTCTTGCCCCCGAGCGTGTCGAGGCCGGGGCACTCCCGGCGGACAAAGTCGCCACGATCGAGCGCCTGCAGGCTCGAGGCTTGATCGTTGCGATGGTCGGCGACGGCATCAATGACGCCCCGGCCATCGCTCAGGCCGATCTGGGCATCGCCATCGGGACCGGCGCCGACGTGGCGATCGAAGCCTCGGACGTCACGCTCGTCGGCGGCGACCCGCGTTCGGTCGGGGTCGCCATCGAACTGTCTCGAGCGACGATGCGGGTGATCCGTCAGAACCTGTTCTGGGCATTCGCGTACAACATCGTCCTGATCCCGGTCGCCATGGGCGTTCTCTACCCGGCGTTCGGGATCACCCTCGACCCGGCCCTTGCCGCCGGCGCCATGGCCTTGTCATCCGTTTCCGTTGTCACCAACTCCTTGCGCCTGCGCGGCTTCGATCTCCGCTCGCCCGTACACTCTGGGGATGCACGAGCAATCGCCCCCGACGGCAGCCCCGGTTGACCCCCGCGACCTCCCGGGGTCGTTCCGTCACGAGATCGAGGTCGAGGTCCGATTTGCCGACACGGACGCGCAGGGGCACGTCAACAACGCGAGCTACCTGACCTACTGCGAGATCGCGCGCATCCGCTACTGGACGGACGTCACCGGTGAGGCCTTCGCCGAGGCCACGCATGGCCCGGAAAGCCTCATCCTGGCCGAAGCCCGGATCACGTACCGGGCGCCCGCCTTCTATGGCGATGTCGTGACGGTCCAGACGCGGGCTACCCACATCGGACGATCGTCGTTCACCCTGGAGCACCGTCTGGTCGCGCTCGCCCCTGGCGAACTGCAGCGGCTGGTGGCGGTCAGCGGCTCGATCCTCGTCCGGTACGACTACGCCAGGGCTTCTTCGGTCACCCTCAGCCCGACTCAGGTCGCGGCGATGGAGGCGTTCGAGGGCAAGACGCTGTCGGTGTCGGTCGCCTAGGAGGCCTCGACGGAGCGGAAGATCGTGACCGCGTTCTGGCCGCCGAACCCGAAACCATTGACGGCCACGGTCTCGACCTTGGCCCTGCGCGCGGCCAACGGCACGTAATCGAGGTCGCACTCGGGATCGGGTGTGTGGAGATTGGCCGTCGGTGGGATGACGCCGTCGCGGATCGCCCCGATCGCGGCGAGCGCTGAAGCGATCCCGGCGGCACCGACCAAGTGGCCGATCATCGACTTTGGTGAGCTGATCGCGACTTTGTATGCGTGGTCGCCATAGGCCGCCTTGATCGCCCGGGTCTCGGTGACGTCGTTGAGCTGGGTGGCCGTGCCGTGGGCCACGATGTAGTCGATCTCGTTTGGGGCGACGCCGGCGTTCCGCAGCGCCGAGGTCATCGCCCGGGTCTGGCCGCGCCCGGTCGGATCCGGGGCGCTGATATGGAACGCATCGGCGGTCAGGGCACCGCCCAGGATCTCGGCCAGGGGGGTCGCCCCCCGCGCCTGCGCGTGCGCCAACGATTCGACGACGACGACGCCGGCCCCCTCACCGAGCACGAAGCCATCACGCGAATCATCGAACGGGCGCGAAGCAGTCGCCGGGTCGTCGTTCCGCTTCGACAGGGCCGTCATGTTGGAGAGCGCCGCCAGACCCATCGGCCAGATGGGAGCCTCCGAGCCGCCCGTCAGGACGACGTCGCATTCGCCCGAGCGGATCAACCGGAGTGCGTCCTGGAAGGCGATGACCGACGTGGCGCACGCGGCAACCTGGGTGATGACCGGGCCGGTCAGGCCATATTCCATCGAGAGCATGCAGGCCGCCATCGAGCCCGACAGGGCGGGCACGGCGAATGGGCTGACGAAGCGTGGACCTTTCTGGTCGTGGACGTGGGTCCCGTCGATGATCTGCTCGATCCCGCCACCCCCGGTATTCACGACCACGCCCACGCGGTCCCGAGTGTCCTGATCCATCGCCGCGAAGTCGATCCCGGAATCGCGCACCGCCTCGGCCCCGGCGCCCATCGCGAGCTGGATGAAGCGGCTCATTCGGCGGGCCATCTTCGCGTCCATGACCGTGGTCGGATCGAAGTCGAGCACCTCCGCGGCGATCCGGACCTCGAACGCGGATGCGTCGAAGTGGGTGACCTCGCGCGTGCCGGTGACCCCGGCGACGAGGTTCGACCAGTACGTCGGGAAGTCATTGCCGATCGGCATGACCGCACCGAGGCCGGTCACGACGGCCCGGCGAGCGGGATCCTGTTCAGGCACGAGGCCTCCTTGGGTTTGCAGAGTCACTGATTGTAGACAGGACCCGCCGATGTGCCGGACATCAGTCGCCGTCGTAGCGCTTGAAGATCACCGCGCCGTTGTGGCCCCCCAGCCCGATGTTGTTCGACAGTCCATAGCGGATCGGGTGGCTGATCGTCTCGGTGACGACCCACAGGTCGCAATCAGGATCCGGGTCCCGATAGTTGATCGTGGCTGGCAGACACTCTTCATGGATCGACTTGACCGTGGCGAACGCCTCGAACGCGCCGGCCGCACCCATCATGTGGCCGGTCATCGACTTCGTGGCGCTGATCGCCAACGATCGTTCCGAGCCCGCGGCGCGCTGCCCGAAGACGGCCCAGATGGCCTCGGCCTCACGCTTGTCGCCGAGGGGCGTCGACGTCCCATGCGGATTGATCAGATCGACCTCATCGGCCGGAACGCCTCGGCGATCGAGGGCCATCTGCATCGCCCGAGCCGAACCCACGCCCGCGTCGATCGGCTGGATCATGTCCCAGCCGTCGGCCGCCGAGCCATAGCCCGCGACTTCGGCGTAGATCGTCGCGCCGCGCGTCTTGGCCAGCTCGAGGTCCTCGAGGAAGAGCGCGCCCGCCCCCTCGCCAAGAACGAACCCGTCACGGGTCAGATCAAACGGGCGCGAGACCGTCTCGGGCGCTTCACCCGGCCGAGGCATCCCCATCCCGCGCATGTTCGAGAAGCCGGCGTGGCCGACTTCGAGAAGCGGCGCCTCGGTGGAGCCGGTGATGACCGCGATGCAATCGCCGCGGCGAATGGCCTCTGCCGCCTCGCCGATGTTGTGCGTCCCAGTCGCGCAAGCCGACACGACGCACATGTTGTGGCCGATGGCGCCGGTCTCGATCGCGATCATCCCCGAACAGCTGTCGACCAGCGCGTTTGCGATGAACGTCGGTGCCACGGTTCGAGGGCCCCGTTCCTTCATCGAGACGTAGTTGTCGATCATCATGACCTGCCCGCCTGCGCCAGATCCGAAGACCACCCCCACTTCGGTGCGGTTCTCATCGCTGATCTCGAAGCCCGAATCGGCGAGAGCCTGCTTGGCCGCAGCGACGCCAAAATGAAGACTGGAATCGCTCCGCCTTGCGGCTTTTGCGTCCATCCAGGTCGTCGCGTCGAAGTTCTCGACCTGCCCACCGAGTTTGGCCTCGTACGGCGTCGTATCGAATCGGGTGATCGGTCCCAGCCCGGAAACGCCGTTGACAAGGTTGTTCCAGACGGTGGTGACGTCGTTGCCTATGGAGCTGATGACTCCGAGACCGGTGACGGCGACGCGGCGATCGTAGTCGGGCTTGCGCATGTTGGTCCTCTCGTCGGTTGGTTCGGTCAGGCGGGCACGGATGAAATGGCGATCAGGCGATCGAGACCACCGGGATCATCGGTCGCGATGAGCTCGGCGTCTGGGTTGATCCGTTTGATCAGTCCGGTCAGCACGCGCCCTGGGCCGACCTCGACGAATGTCGAGACCCCGGCGGCCGACATCCGCTCGACGATCCGGATCCAATCCACGCCGGCCGTGAGGTGCTCCACGAGTTCGGCCCGACAGCCGTCGGCCGATTCGATCAGGCGGGCATCGACGTTGGCCAGCAGCGGCGAAGCGGGGGCGTCGAAACGCACCTCCGAAAGCGCGATCCGCATCCCGGCCGCGGCCTCGGCCATGAGCGGCGAGTGCGCCGCCACGGAGACGGGCAGGACGACCGCGCGCCGGGCCCCAAGGGATTTGGCCAGTTCGACTCCAGCTTCGATTGCCGGTCGCTCGCCGGACACCACGATCTGGCCCGGCGAGTTTCGGTTGGCGACCACGAACACGCCATGCGCCGTCGCCCCGGCGAGCAGCTCCGGGAGATGGGCCTCGTCCAGCCCGATGAGGGCCGCCATCGCGCCGTCGCGACCCTGACCTGAGGCCTGCATCAACCGTCCTCGCTCGCGGACGAGTCGAACAGCATCATCGAACGAGAGCGCCCCGGCGGCGACGAGAGCCGAGTACTGACCCATGGAGTGGCCTGCGATGAAGACCGGGACCGGCGCGTCGAGCCCCAGCGCCGAGGATCGTTCGCCGATCGCGGCCAGGATCGCCATCGACGTCGTCAGGATCGCCGGCTGAGCGTTTTCGGTTCTGTCAAGGGTTTCGGATGGGCCACTCCAGATCAGATCGCTGATCGGCTCGCCCAGGGCACGGTCGGCAGCAGCGAACACGGCGGCCGCGGCGGGGGAGTCCTCGGCGAGAGTCCGACCCATCCCGGTCGCCTGGGACCCCTGTCCGGGGCAGACGAAGGCAAGCTGGTGCATGGACCCAAGCGTAGCGGTGCGAGACGCGGGTTGAGCACGATGCCCGTGCATGGTTGCATACGTTATCCACACACCGTACCCTGCGTTCCATGAACCGACCGGCCCCCACGCGCACGATCGCCCGCCGCTTCGAGGCGGATCTGTCCGCACCGGTCCCGGCCGCCGGAGACCTGCTCCCGAACGTCCGCCAGATCAGCGAGCGGGTGGCGATGGGACGCGCCCTGTGGCGCGAGCTCGTCATCGGGTTCGCGGGTCAGCTCGGGGAGCTACGTCTCGGGTTCACCCAGCTGGCCGCGTTATATGTCCTGGCCGATGGCAGCACCCTGACCGTCGGCGAGCTCGCGGAATCGATCGGCCGGTCACCGTCGGCGACGAGTCGCCTGGTCGATGGGCTCGTGCGCCGGCGTCTGGTCGAGCGTTACCAGGAGCCTGAAGATCGCCGGCAGCGGACGTTGCGCCTGACCCAACGCGGGCACGCCATCCTGCGGGTCGTGGATCGGGGTCGCGCGGATCAGTTCCTGTCGGCTGTCCGACCGCTGCCTTCCGCTGAGCGGGCGATCGTGGCCATGGGGGTGGCGGCCCTTGCCCGGCACGCCATCAGTCGGCGTGGGCGGCTCATCAGGACGGCGCGCGACTAGGGCGTGTCGAGGGCGGACGTCGGAACGACGTCAGCCACAGAACCCGCGGACGACGTCATACAGGACGGGCAGACCCCACCGAAGAGCCTCGACCGAGACCCGCTCGTCGTCTCCGTGGAAACGTTCGAGGAACCGCTCATCCGGATCGAGTTGCAGAGGCGAGAAGCCGTAGGTCGGCGTGCCGACCGTCGCGGTGTGTTTGGCGTCGGTTGCGAACGGGACCATGACGGGCATCGGGATACCATCCGGGTCGTGGGCCCGGATGGTGGATCCCAGGAGTTCGTAGAGGGGCCCCTCGGCCGGCGACTCGACTGGATCGCCGTAGACGATGAGTTCGATCGAGCACGCCTCCGCGAGCTCCGGACCAAGACGCTCGACGAGCTGCGCGCGCATCGCCGGTTCTGAGGTCCCGGGAAGGACCCGACAATCGACCTCGATCAGCGCGTCACCCGGGATGACGTTGTACTTGACCCCGGCCCGGATCACGTCTGGGCTGATGCTGTCGCGCATCAAGGCTCTGACCGTTCGGGCGTACATCGGGTCGCAGGCCGTCGCCATCGCCGCTTCCGCTCGACCCGGGTCGTCGCCGGCCAATGCGTCGAGGATCGCCCCGGACTCAGGTGGCAGGGCTGCCGCTGCCAGTCTCAAGGCGCGGCCCATCACGGGTGTCATCTTGGTTGGTCCAGGCGCCGCCAGACGGGTGATCACCATCGCTGCCAGGACCGCGGCGTTGTCGTCGCGCGGCATCGAACCATGACCGGCTGTCCCACGGACCGCGATCCGGTAGGCAGCGAAGCCCTTTTCGGCAACCTGGATGGGATACAGACGACGTCCCGCGACCGTCATGGACACGCCGCCACACTCATTGAGCGCGCCTGCCGCTCGCAGCCATTCTGGTCGATGCTCGGCGATCCATCTCGCGCCGGCTTGTCCGCCGGCCTCCTCGTCGGCCGTGCAGGTGAACAGGAGGTCCCGACGCAGGCCGGGAACGGGGTCACGGCTTGGATCTCGGCCCGCCGCCCGGGTTTCGGCCGCGAGCATCCGCACGACGCCGAGTTCCATCCCGACCATCGCCTTCATGTCGACCGCCCCGCGGCCGTAGATGTAGCCATCGACGAGATCGGCGGCGAACGGATCGTGGCTCCAGCGCCCGGCGGGGGCTGGGACGACATCAAGGTGCGAGAGCAGTAAGAGCGGGTCGCCGCCGGTTCCGTCGCCGCGCAAGCGGACGTGGACGGAGCCGCGACCCGGCTCGGGCTCGATGACCTCTGGCTCGAGCCCAGCATCGGTCAGACGGGCTTCGATGTATCGGGCCGCCATGAGTTCGCCGTCCGGGTTGTGGGCAGTCGGCGGATTGACCGAGGGGATCCGGATCAACTCGCGTACGGTCTCGACCAGCTCATCCTTGGCAACCGACCAGGATGGCCGGTCGACCTGCGCCGACGGCGCCACGCCGGACGTCAAAGCAGGCGACCCCCGGTCGCGATGGTGAGCACGATGCCGATGACGAAACCTCCGAACATCAGGCTCGCGACCATCAACAACAACAGTTTCCCGTAGTGGCGATCAGCCTCCAGCGCTGGACCTGGATCTGGGTCACGTCCCCCAGCGATGTATGGCTGGTCAAGGCCCTTGGCCCGTGCGATCCGGGCACGTGGCGAATCGTACTCAGCGGGGTCGGGCGGAAGCGATGCACTCCCGGGCCGGTCGTCGGTCATGACTCCATGATGCCGCTGAACAGCGGGCCGCGCAGGACGAGTTCGTCGGGCAAGGGCTGATAGCCGAGACGCGCATTCACCGCGCGCATCGGCGCGTTGTCGACGTCGTTGCCTGTCTTGAGCTCTTCGAGGCCGTTGACGATCGCCCAGGTGATCGTCGCTCGCTTCAGGGCCCCGGCCAGCCCGCGCCCGCGCCAGTCGCGGGCGACTGCGGTCATGTCGTGCCAGGCTTGCTTTTGCTGGCCCGCGATGAACATCAGGCTGGCGAAGCCGACGACGCGACCCGTCGCTTGATCGAGCGCAAGCATGAACCCGTCTGCCGGGATCCCCGGCCGCTCGACGTCTCGGGCGCGGAATTCTGCGAGGTCGCCCGCAGCGATCGGTTCCTCGCCGCCCGGGACATCGGCATAGGCCTCCAGCGCGACGGCATACACCCCATCGACGAGTTCAGGCAGAGCGGCCAGGCTCGTGATCGCGATACCGTCGGGCGGGTCGATCGCCGGCGCGGAGCGTCCCGACAGGTCGAGTCCGACCATCTTGGCTCGCTCGTACTCGACGAAACCGCGATGGCCGAAGAAGTCGAGGGATTCAGGTCGATCACTCGCCACCGGGATGTGCAGGGCGACTTTGTCGGCGACGCCGGCGCGTTCCGACACGGCCAGCAGCAGCGCCCCGCCGAGGCCTTGCCGGCGTGCCTCGGGCAAGACCTTGATCGTTGCCCAGTAGGCATCGAATTCGGGCGGATAGACATAGATCCGCCCCGTCGTCGCGACACCGACCGGGCGTCCATCGGTTTCCGCGATGAACGACGTCCCGCCCGGATAGGTGGCATCCGACCAGCGCAACTCGTCGAGTGACGTCGGGTCATCCGGGGTCACCGCGTTGTTGATCGAGACGATCAACTCGAGATCGGCGCCGCCACGGTCGGCGACTCGGATCTCAGCCGTCATGACCCGCGAAGGTTGGCCGTCATCCGCTCGCCCGTCGTCACCGCCCCACTCGACGCTGAACCGACCAGCGCCGCGTACTTGGCCATGACGCCCGAGCGATATCGTGGCTCCGGCGGTGTCCAACGAGCAAACCGGCGGGCGACCTCGTCGGCCGGGAGGTCCAGGTCGAGGGCCGAGCGGTCGACGTCGATGACGATGGTGTCACCTTCCTCCACGATGGCGATCGGTCCGCCGAGCGCCGCTTCGGGCGCCACGTGCCCGATCATCAAGCCGTGGGTCCCGCCTGAGAATCGACCGTCGGTCAGGAGCGCGACCGAGTCGCCGAGTCCCTCACCAACGAGCGCGGCCGTGACCTGGAGCATCTCCTGCATCCCGGGGCCACCGACCGGACCCTCGTATCGGATGACAACAACGTCACCGGGCACGATCCGCTGCGCTCTGACCGCGTCGTAGCAGGCCGTCTCGGAGTCAAAGACCCTGGCCGGCCCGCGATGCTGTCGACGTTCGTGGCCGGCCAGCTTGACGACGCAACCCTCCGGCGCCAGTGAGCCGTGCAGGATCGCCAGACCGCCGGTCGGCTTGAGTGGTGTCTCGATGGGCTGGACGACCGGCTGGCTCGGCGTTTCGACGACGTCGGCGGCGATCTGGGCGATCGTCCGGCCATCGACCGTTGGCGCGTCTCCGTGGAGCAGGCCCGGTCGCTTGAGAAGCTCACGCATCACCAGCGCTACGCCGCCCGCCTCGTACATGTCCAGGGCGGTATAGCGACCGACCGGGCGCATGTCGCCGATGAGCGGCGTCCGGTCGGCGATCATCCCGAAGTCATCGATGTCGAGAGCGATCCCGAACTCATGTGCGATGCCCAGCAGGTGCAGGACCGCATTGGTCGAGCCGCCCGTTGCGGCTACGCTCGCGATGCCGTTCTCGAGCGACTCGCGGGTCACGAAATGCGACGGGCGAACGTCTTGGCGGACGAGATCCATGATCAGTTGGCCGGTCCGCTTCGCCGCGGCCTCCTTGGCCGGGTCCTCGGCTGGGATGCCATTGAGACCGGCCGGTGAAAGCCCGATGAACTCCATCACGGTGCTCATCGTGTTGGCCGTGTACTGGCCGCCGCAGGCACCCGGCCCGGGACAGGCGGCGTTCTCGATCTCGTACAGCTCGTCGAGCGTGATCTTGCCCGCCCGATAGGCACCGATCGCTTCGTAGACCGAGACGACGGTGGCATCACGACGTCCCTGGTACACCCCCGGTCTGATGGTCCCGCCGTACAGCAAGATGCCAGGCACGTCGAGACGACCCAGGGCCATCGCCGCCCCGGGGGTCGTCTTGTCGCAGCCGACGATGCACACGACGCCATCGAACATCTGGCCGCGAACCACGAGCTCGATCGAGTCGGCCACGACCTCGCGGCTGATGAGCGAGGTCTTCATCCCCTCCGTCCCCATCGTGACGCCGTCGCTGATGGCGATCGTATTGAACTCCATCGGTGTGCCGCCGGCCTCGCGGATGCCCGCCTTGACGAATCCGGCGAGCTCACGCTGGTTGATGTTGCACGGCATCGTTTCGATCCAGGTCGTGGCCACGCCGACGATCGGTTTGGCCAGGTCCTCGTCGGTGAAGCCGATGGCCTTGAGCATCGCCCGGGCCCCGGCTCGGTCCGGACCGTCCGTGATCGTCGCGGAGTGGCGTTTGGCGGGGTCGGAGACGGGGCGTGGGTCGGGCATCGGTCTCTCCTGGACGGGCCGGATCAGCAGGCCCTGATCGCACCTAACCCTACACGGCCGTGTGTTCAGGGTTCGAGGACGCACGCCCCGGTATCGACCGCGCTCGTTCGCCCGAAGCCGGGGGCGATCCTGACCGCGACCTCAGTCGGGGACAGGGCGTAGCCGACGTCCGGGCTCGTTCGTGCCTCGGCGAAGACGACACCACCGACGGTCCCATCGCGGAGGACCAGCGGTCCGCCGCTGTCGCCCTTCTCGATCTCCGCTCGCAATTCGATGATCTGACGTCGGACGTGAGCGGTCCCGAGGATGTCGCGACCGGTCGCCGAATAACGCCCGGCAACCGCAGCGGGCAGGATCGTGAGGGCTCCACCGCCCGGGAACCCAAGGGTGGCTCCGACGGCACCCCGTTCCGGATCGGCAGCGGCAAAGCGCAAGGCGGGCGCCTTCAGCTCCTTGACATGCAGGAGCGCCACATCGAGGTTCGGATCGAAGAGCACCACGTCCGCGTCAAGCGTGCCCCCGACCGCCACGTTGACTCGGATCCCGCGCCGGCCCGCACCGGCTACGACGTGGGCGTTGGTGACCACGTAGTGCGGAGCGACGACGAACCCGGTCCCCACGGACGACAAGCCGCAGGTCGCCGCCGAGACCTTGACCGTGCTCGCCTCGGCTGCCATGGCGATGGCCCGGGCGGCGGGGTCGTCTGGCCGGTCGACCGGTGGTGCCGGGGCCGGCTCGAAGCCGACGAAGACGTCGGGTAGCCCGGTCGTATCGAGCCAGCCACCCAGTCCTCCGGCGACCTCGACCGGTGGCGGCAGGATGTCGGCCATCGTCCGAACCGCAGTCGAGCCGCCGGCGGCTTCGGCCAGGCGTGGGACGGGCCCCTCGGCCAGGAGTCCGCCGGCCAGCCACACGATCAGTAACACCTGGACCATGCCCAGCCCGGCTCCAACCGCTCGGTCGGTCGAACCCAGGAGGCCGGTGCCGAGCGTCCCGGCGGCCTTGCGCCCGACGGCGGATCCCAGTGATTCCCCGAGGGCGACGGCAGTGACCAGAACGACGATCACGACGATCGGTCGATACTGAGGATCGATCTCCGCCAACGGATCCGCGAGGTAAGGGAGGGCCAGGATGGCGATGACGCCCCGCCGATCGCCCCGAACAGGCCCGCGATCTGGGGGATCGCCCCCGATCGCTAACCGAGGATCAGGGCTACCGCGATGAGCAGCAGCGTGACGGCATCGATCAGGTTCACCGCCCGATCGTCGCACAGGCGGTCCGAGTGCGCCGCTGGGCGGAAGTCAGGGGTGGGCGGATCTTCAGGGGACGGTGACGGAGATCGGGTTGGCGCCGCCCGTGCTGTCGCTGATCTGATAGGTCCCGGACTCGAGATCGCCGAGGTCGACCAGGGTCCGTTTGTATTCGGCGATCTCGCGGCAGACACCGTTGCCCGGGCCGTGGCCCTCGAGCAGGGTGATCTCGATCGACCCTGGCGTCCGGCTGACGGCGATCGAGTCAAGGACGTAGCAGGGCTCGACGCCGCTCGTGTAGTCCACGGTGATCACGACGTGCCGGCCGTCGATCGTCGCGGAGAAGGACTGGGCGGAGATGGACTGAACGTCGAGTTGGCCGGGCTTCGGCACGACAACGCGAGGAGCCCCGGGCCCGATCGCACCTGGGTCGTCGGTTCCGGGCGAGTTGGTGATCGACACCGGCGCATCGCGGTCAGTCGTTGCGGCGCAGGCCGCCACGGTGCACAGCATCAGGATCAGGAGGATTCGCCGGAGAGACATCGGTCGCCAGACGACGGCGGGTATCGGCCGGTTCCCGATCAGGCCGAAGCCGTCAATGCGTCCCGACCAGCGAGTCGATCCGGGGCGGGTGGGCCGCTTCCCATGCGCTGATCTGGGCGTCCTTGCTCAGGAGGTATCCGATCTCGTCAGTCCCGTCCAGGATCATCCGCTTGGCGAACGGGTCGATCTCGAAATCGATCGTGGAGCCATCCGGGAGCAGGATCCCCTGTTCCGCTAGGTCGATAGTCAACTCGGCGTCCGAGTCGCTGGCGATCAGGTTGAAGAGGCGGTCGTGAGTCGCTCGATCCACGACGATCGGCAGAAGCCCGTTCTTCAGCGAGTTGTTCCGGAAGATGTCGGCGTACGACGTAGAAAGGATGGCCCGAATACCCCACGAGGCGAGGGCCCAGGGCGCGTGCTCCCGCGAGGAGCCGGCGCCGAAGTTGTCACCGGCCAGCAGGATCTTCCGACCGGCCATCTCCGGCCGGTCGAGGATGAAGGGTGGATCCTTGAGCGTGCCGTCCTCGTTGTACCGCCAGTCGCGGAAGAGCGCGTCTCCCAGGCCGGTCTTGTCGGTCATCTTGAGGATCCGGGCCGGGACGATCTGGTCCGTGTCGACATTCTCGGCCGACAGCGGCACGACCTTGCTCCTGAACATGGTGAACGGCTCGGCCATCGTCAGCGTCCGCCGACGGCAGCGAGCGTCTCGATACCCGGCAGGCGACGGGGATCGGCGACCTCACCGGCGATCGCGCTTGCGGCCGCGGTCAGGGGCGAGGCGAGGAACGTCCGGCCGCCCTTGCCCTGACGCCCCTCGAAGTTCCGGTTACTCGTGCTCAC
>SPCO01000037.1 GCA_004525275.1 Thermomicrobiales bacterium
GACCATCTGACTGGCCGGGTCGTAGGCGACGAGCGAACCCAGACCGGGCAGGGGATGGTTGCCGCGAGCCGTCGGGCCGCCCTCGGCATCATCGCCACCGACCGCGATGACTTCGTAACCCGGATCCGACGTGTCGCCCGACGTGGCGTACAGCTTGGGGTCATCGAGACCGGTCACGAGGGCCAGTCCGTGTGCGCCGCCTTCGAGCGCGACCGTCGAGATCAGCGATGCTCGCCCCGGGTCGATGAAGGCGACGCCGTCGCCGGTCGCCACCGCGACCCTTGAGATGGAGTCGATCCGGACGCCGGGCAGCGACCCGTCGTCGATCGCCCCATCCAGCGCAGTGCGGACGTCGCCACTCCCCGGGTCGCCGAGAACGACCGTGGTTCCGCCGGGGCCGGCTGTCAGCCGCTCCTCATAGTCGGCGGCCAAGTCACGCTCCGATTCGGCCGTACCGTTCGTGTCGACGATCGCCGCGAGGGCCGACGCGAGAGCGGTCGGATCGGTCACGTCGTCGATGTCGGCGACCAGCGACGACCCGCTGCCACCTGGGGCCAGGTCGGCGATCGCCGGCAGATCCATCGAGCCGACGATCGCGCCGCTATCCAGGTCCACCACGGTCAGGCGCTCGTCGGACGCGGCCACCACCGTGGAGCCGTCACCGCTGACAATCAGGTGTTCGACGGGATGATCCACGCTCGCAAACTGGAACGGCGTGAGGCCACCGTCGAGCTCATCCTCGGCGATCGCGTTGAGATCGAGCGTGGCCAGCCATCCATCAGCGCCGCCGATGATGAGCTGGTCGGACGCGTCGTCGATGGTCACGGTCGTCGCGCCCGGTGCCGCGATCGAGGACAGCACGGCGCGGCTTCGCAGGTCATAGGTGCGGACTTCACGGCCCGTCGCCACATGGAGACGCTCGCCAGCTCGATTGCCGGTGGCGATGTCGTCAAATCGGCGCGGTTCGACGACCGCGCCGCTGACCGGGACCTCCAGATCGCTGGTCGCGCTCGCCCGGTCACCGCCCCACAGGACGAGGCCGCCGGCCATCATGTACTTGGCCAGATGTGGGTGGGTCCACTCGTAGATGTCGTGGCTCAGCCCGTATCGCCAGTCCTGCAGGAACTCCGTCGCGGTCCGCGCGTGGTAGACCTCGTCGAAGTGCATCTCGTACGGTTCCTCGAGCCGATAGGTGCGCAGGATCATCGACCCGACGACGAGCACCACGACGAGCCACAGATCGAGGCGATCGAGACGACCGCCGCGCTCCGAGCGCAAGCTGGCGCTCCGGTCCGGCCGGATCGGCGGATCATCCAGACGCGCCCGAAACCAGCCTCGGATGCCAACTTCCTCGAAACTTGGTCGAGGCGTCCAGGTCGGCATCAGCGCGACGGCCGCTGCCATCGATCGGGCGGGTCGGGGCTTCACGTTGACTGCCGTCCCCGGTTGGGCGGGCGGTACCGACACCCAGCCTCGCGACAGTCGAGGTCCCGCTGCCGGCACGTCGCTGGAGGAGGCCTCGGCCAGCTCGTCACCCAGTCGCTTCCGGGCGCCAGGTCGGAGCTGAACGAAGACCCATCCGAATGCGACCAGGTGCGCCACTGAGACGGCGATCACCCCGGCCTCGGATCGGATGACCGGGCCGATCCCGAGCCAGTCGGAGATCGAGGGATTGTCGGGGTACAGCGTGGTCAGGACGACGTACATGTTCGCGAACGTCGCCACGGATAGCACGATGTAGGCGATCCGCCAGCGGATGGAGATCGCGGCCAGGATGACGCCCAACGCGAAGAACGGGAAGCCGTAGCGCTCATGAACGCGCGTCGGGACGACGAAGAACGCGAGAGCCAGGACAGCCAGACCAACGAGCAGCGTCAGCCGGTCCGGGCGTCGAGCGACGACGAACAGGGCCAGGGCCATGGTGGCAAGCAGCAGGATCGTGCCGATGATGACCGCCGGCGTCTGTCCGAAGACCGCGGTCCCGGCCCCGCACTCGTCGGCGCTGCCCGCGTAGTCGCAGACCCAGCGACCGGCGTTGGCGAGACTTTCCCCGAGATCCGACGGGACCAACGCCCATGGGTTGTAGGCGTTGACGGTGAGGTACGGATACCCACCGGCCGCCACAGCGACCTGTTCAAGGAGGCCAGATGAGATGTATGGCGCCTGGCCGCTGAACGCGATGACCGAGAGACCGAAGGGGAAGCTGAGGACGACCGCCGTCAGGTATCCGGCCAGACCGGTCGTGAGGATACGAATCGGTCGCCCGGTCCGGGATGGATCGCCGTGCCCGCCGGCCGGCCACAACGCGCGACGGATGGTGACGACGGCAACGAGCGGGATCAGGATCCCCAGCTGCGGCTTGATGATCGCGGCCACGACCGTGAAGATCGCCGCGCGCTCCGGCCGGTCTCGCCACAGTTCTCGGAGGCCGAGCAGCAGGAAGACGACTCCGAACGAGTCGACCTGACCCCACACGACGCTATCGAACCAGGTGATCGGGTTGAGGACCGCCACGATCGCAGCCGCGAGGGCCAGCCGGTCGCGCCCACCAAGTTCGCGGACCATCGACCAGGCCAGCCAGCCGATGGCCAGGTCGGCCAGGATCGGCGGGAGCTTGATGAGATCCCCGATGCCGCCGGCGGCATCGCCGATGACGCCGATCAGCCAGAGAACGTACAGGTAACCCGGGGTGTAGTCGTGGAAGAAGTCGCGGTCGTAGAAGCCGCCGAGGCCCTTCGAGGCGAGATCCGACGCCCAAAACCGGAAGGCGTCCAGATCCACCTCGAATCCGGACCCTGGGAGGAGCTGCGTCATGATGAGACGGAAGACGAAACCGAGCGCGAGGACCACGAGGACCGCGCCGACGGCTCCCTGCGTCCCGGCCACCAGCGACGGCGCTCGTGTGTCTCGCTCGGTCCCGCGGGTCTCGGGGCCAGTCACCGGGAGCGGCTCCTGCACGAGCGTGGAAGGTGAATCGGAGCGTAGCACAGGGTCGCCCGCCGGGCAGATAGGGCATGCTTGGGAGGATGCGTCTTGCCGCCGCCGTGATCGTGGGCCTCGTCGCGTTCAGCGCCGGGTGGCTGGCGATGTTGCCCGGCCTTGGGTTCTGGGACACCGCTGAACTCCAGACGGTCGGCCCGCTGATGGGAACCGCGCATCCCACCGGGTACCCGACCTATGTCCTGATCGGCTGGGGCGCATCCGTGATCTTGCAGGCCTTCGGCGAGCCGGCGTTCCGGATGAACCTCCTGTCAGCGATCTGCCTGGCGGTTGCGGCCGGCGTGACCGTGGACCTCGTCCGTCGATTAACGGGTTGGCTGGTCCTGGGGGTCGCCGCCGGGATCGCCATGGCCCTGACCCCCATCGCCTGGGCGATCGGGACGCATGCGGAGGCCCACTCCCTGCATCTCGCCTTCGTTGCGATCCTCATGTGGTTGCTCGTCGCCTGGGAGGCTGATGGTCAGGAGGCTCGGGACGACCGGCTCCTCGTGGCTGCCGCCGTCGTCTTCGGCCTGGCGGTTGGCAATCACTCGCTGACCCTTCTGCTCGCCGTGCCGGTCGCCCTGTACGTCCTGGCGGTCGAACCCAGGATCCTGCAACGGCGTCGGCTGGTCATCAGGTGCGTCGGGTCGTTCGCGGTCACCCTGGCGATCGTCTACCTCGAATTGGCGCTGCGTGCAGGTCCATTCCGGGCGGCTCTCGTGTATGGCGCGCCCAACACGCTGGAGGGCTTCGTCTACGTCGTGTTCGGCACCCAATTCGCGGGCAGCGTGGTGAGCCCGATCGCGGATCTGCCGCTGACGTTCGGTGAGCTCGCCGGGCGCGCGGTCGCCCAATTCGGCGTCGTCGCCCCGGCCATCCCGATCGCGTTCGTGGTCACCGCGATCCGGCGACCGCGCTACGCGCTGCTGACCGGAACGGCCGCAGCGTTCACCGTCGTCTTCGCCGCCTCGTACGAAAACGCCGACATCCTGCGCTACTACCTCGGGCCAGCGCTCATGGCCTGGACCTGGGTGGCCATCCTGGCCGGTACCGTCGTTGATGCGATCGCTGGTGTCGCAGGATATCCGACAGGCTCGCGATCGGAGAGACGACTGTCGCATCTCATCGCGATCGTGGTCGCGCTGGCGCTCCTCGCGCCGACCGCACTGGCCATCCCCGCGCGGTATGGGGCCGTGGATGAGAGCCAGAAACGTGCCGCCACGATCTGGGCCGATCGGGCGCTGCAGATCATGGGGCCCGACGCCCTGGTCGTCAGCTGGTGGGGGTATTCGACGCCGCTCTGGTATCACCAGCGCGTTCTTGGCGAGCGCCCGGACATCGCCATCGTGGATGACCGGACGCGGCTTGATGAGAACCTCGGTTCGGTCACGGACGTCATCGACGCCAACCTCGGCGACCGGCCCGTCTACGTCATTCGCCAAAAGTCGTACGAGGCTGCCTCGCTGGCCATGCGATACGAGCTCGACTATCTCGGCGGTACGGATGCACGGAGCCTGACGCTCGTCGTCGGACCGAAGGTCGGATCCTAGCTGGATCGGCCCTCGCCACCCTCGGCGTCGGCGTCCAGCGAGTTGATGAAGTCGCGGAACACGTCCAGGCGCGGATCGACGAGTCGCTCGCCGGTGGCCTCCAGGGTCGAGCCCTCGCTCCCCTCGGTATCCTCGCCAAGCCCGCCATTTCGGCCGAGCGAGGCCTGCTCCAGGACCACCTCGGAGGCGAAGATCCGGGCCCCGGCTCTGACCGCCAGGGCGAGGGCATCGGATGGCCGCGCGTCCACCTCGGACGCCTGACCGTCACGCTCGAGCAGGATCCGGGCGTGGAAGGTCTCGTCAGCCAGGTCGCTGATGATCACCCGTTCGATCCGGGCGTCGAGCGTCTCGAGGGTCATCGTGAACAGGTCGTGGGTCAAGGGCCGCTCTGGGGTCAAACCCTGGAGCTTCATCGCGATCGCGCTCGCTTCCCACGGCCCGATCCAGATCGGGAGGTAGCGCTCGCGTTCAGAGTCGGCTTCCTTGAGGATCACCACGTGGCGGCTTGAGAGCATGTGCACGCGGACACTCTCGACGACCATCTCGACCAGCCCGTCGTCCATGGCTGGATTATCCCATGCTCGTCAGGGCTTCTTCGTTGGCTTTGGCGTCTTCTTCGGCGGCTTCTTGGTCGGGCTGGCCTCTGGCGCCGCAGTAGGGCTCGGGCTGGCGGCCGGCGCCTCGTCCGGGACCGCGATGAGGATCGACTGATGAACACCATCGCGCGACAGCCAGACGAGGGTGTCGGGCGTGTCCTCCGCACCGTCGACCACGTACATGCCGCGCATGTCCGACCAGTCCGGGGCGGCGCCAGCCAGCCGGTACTGGGCGCGATACGTGCCGTCGGCCTTGGCCAGCGCGATGACCCGGGCATTGGGGCGATCAAACGCATAGATGACGCCATCACGCCGCTCGGATGCGGCCGCGATCATGGAGTACGACGGCGCGGCGCGGAGCAGCTGGTCTGCTGGGTCCTTTGCGCTCCAGCCCTCGCTCTTGCCCCCGACGAACCGGATCAGTTCGCCGGCGTCCGTCGCGAAGAGATCGCCATCCACATAGGTCGAGGTCATCTGCGAGACATCCCGGGCGGTCGCCAGCCAGTCGGTCGCCTGGTCCGGGAACCCGCTCCCATCGGCGGCCGGCGTATAGGCCCTGATCTGTTGCTCGGACGGGTCGACGATGTACAGGTTGTACAGGCCTCTGGTGCCTGGTCGCAGGAAGGTGTTGATGTCCGTGATGTCGTCACCGAGCGAGGCTGAGCCCTCGACCTTGACCCTGGTGAGCGTGCCCTTGCCCGAATCGTCTGCGGGCCGCCAGCGCCAGAGCGCATTCTTCGCATCCAGGATCAGCAGGTCCTGACCGCCGACGGCAAGGAAACGCGGGGCACCGACCGTCCCGGCCTTGTTCTTCGTGCCGGACTTGACCACCAGCGTCGCATCCTTGGTCTTCAGGTTGATCCGGTAGACCGATTTGGTCGAGCGGTCGATGACATACGGGACACCATCGGGCCCGCGGACCATATCCGAGAGGTCGATGGCCCCGGCCTCGGGCACTGGTTCGAACGCGTGCAAGAGGGTGGACGCGACCGGCACGACCCCGTACAGCCGATCCAGCCCGGCCACGGCCTCGGTGCGCAGCGGCGCGATCACGGCCGCGCTGACGTTGGCCTGTTCCGCGACGTCCAGCTGTTCGTGCGCGTCCGTCAACAGGGCGAGTGCCTGATCACGGTCGTCGGTGATGAGGTCGATGCCCGGTCCGGTGACCTGGGCCAGGTCAGCCTTCGCCTTGTCAAGGGCGTTTTGCCCGGCGTTGACCGAACTGATCGCCTGCTGAGGCGTGCTGCCCCCGAGCACATAGACCCCCATCCCGAGGCCGCCGACGAGGATGGCCAGGACGAGGATGGCCAGGGCAGCCCGTCGCTGCGTTTCTCGGCGCGAGGCAAGTGGCGTGATCCGCCGGTAGCCCTGCTTGCGGCGAGGCATGAGGTCCTGGAGACGCGCGATGGCCCGCCCGACAGCGCCGCCGGCTGCGCTCTTGGCGTTGACGGCAGCTGCGCTGACCGCGACTCCGGCCGCCTGGACGTTGTCGGCAAGCGGGATCGGCGAGCGGTCCGGCGCACCCGCCAGGGGCGCAGCTGGACGGACCGGGACAAGCGTTCGCGCGCGACTGGTCGACGAGACCTCAGTCGCCTCGAAGGCGATCGCCCCATCGCTGCCGGATCCATCGGCCGCCACGAAGCGCTGGTGAAGATGTTCCATCGCGGGCTGGGGGTGGAGCGTCAGCATCGCGTCTTTCAGCTCGTCCGCGCCCAGCTTGGCGATGACGTTGGGGGACACGAGAACGAGCGAATCACCGACCGTGACCTCGCCCCGCCAGACCTCCGGCTCGAGGGTGCTCGACGGCAGGCCGCTCGCGCGATTGGGATCGGGCAACGTGGAGAGCCGAGCTTGACGGATGAGGTACGCCTCGGCCGGCCCCACCGTAGCCACGTACATCTCACTGCCCCGCACAACGGCCACCCCGATCCCGATCGGCCCGTTGCCGTCGGGAGACTTCAGCCCGAGGCGATCGGCCTGATGGGCCAGCCGCTTGTTGGCCGTGCTGATCGCCTTCTGCAGGCAGACCCTGATCCCAGCCGACTCGTCGTAGTAGTACTCGTTGCGGATGGTCTCCGCGGCCAGGCGGGTCGCTTCCAGTGCGTGACGCGACGAAACCCTCGAGGTCACCAGGAGGTACAGATGCCCCTTGGAGCGCGCCACCGAACCCACGCTCGGCTCGACGACGATGAGCGTATCCGGGGAGTCGGCGAGTCGGTCATGTTCGGCGACGATGCCGAGCGTCATATGGAGCCGTACGGCCATCCAGGGCCTCTCGTGATCAGGCGGTCCCCGTCATCGGGGGTCGCGGGGACGGGCGCTCAAGGTCCGGCCGGGCGTCGATCTGCGCTGTCAGAACGACTCGTTCGGTTCGCTCGCCTCGGGATGGTTTGCTGGCAGGTGACGGGGATTATACGCGGGGACCCCCGCGACGGACGTGAACGCGCATCTGGCGCGCCCCGACCCCCCCTGGGGCGGCCGCGAAGGCGGCCAACAACTCGGTCGATCTGAGCCTCAGCTCCTGGGCGACGATCGGCTGGTCGGCCTCCACGTCGAGCGTGAATCCTTCGAGCCGGATCACCCGGCAGGCGCCACTCGCCGCCGGCACGCGCTCGGCGACGAGCGCCTCGAAGGTGGCGATCGCTCGGGACAGGCGCAATTCGTCCTCGAGCCCGAGCGCCCGCGCAGCGTCGGGGATGAGATCGCCGATCCGGACCATCGGGCGGCGTCGGGCGGGGCTCACGACTCCACCCCGGATGCGGTCAGTTGAGCGCCGGCCGATCCGGTCGTGACCTGCCAGCTCGTCCCGATCGCGCGCAGCCCAGGGTCGAGATCGTCGAGGGTCGTCGTCGTGATGAATGCCTGGGGGAGTGCGGAGATCCGCCGGACGAGGTGCGTGCGACGATCGGGGTCGAGCTCTGAGAAGACGTCGTCGAGGAGGAGCAGGGGCGGGCGCCCATCGAGGGCGGTCACCAGATCGAGTTCCGCGAGCTTGAGCGCCAGGATCGCCGTCCGCTGCTGTCCGCGTGAGGCGAACGTCGTGAGATCTCGTCCACCGAGTTCGAACACGAGGTCGTCGCGATGGGGACCAACCAACGTCGACCCATTCCAGATCTCCTTGTCGGCGGTCTCGCGCAGTCGACGTTCCAGCGCGTCCCGCGCCGATTCGCTGGGCAGCGGCGGGGCGTTCGTCTGATAGGAAAGCGTCAATGTCGTCTCGCCCGCCTCTTCCGGAGCGATCTCCGCGTGCGCTGCCGCGAGCGGCGCGGCGAGGGCCTCGAGGACGCGTCTCCGTTCGGCGACGATCGCCCCACCCGCGTCCACGAACGCGCCGTCCCAGAACCGCAGCTCGGCCCGATCCGCACCTTCCTCGCGGATCGCGCGCAGGAGGCTGTTGCGCTGCTGAAGCGTCCGGCCGTAGGTCGTCATGGCATCCGCGTAGGCCGGTGACCCGGCCGATGCAAGCTGGTCGATCACGGCTCGGCGGAGGGATGGCGACCCGACGATCAGGAGCATCTCTTCCGGTGCGAAGACGACGACGCGCATCAAACCGACCAGGCCGGATGCCCGTCGGGCGAGACCATTGACGCGGATGCGTTTTCGGCCGGCGCTGCCTCCCGCGCCGCTCCGGACCACGGCCACCTCGATGGTGTCGTTCCCGACCGTACCCTCCACCCTCGCGAGATCCGTCCCCCAGCGGATGATCTCGCCGTCTGAGGTCGTTCGATGCGAGCGCCCCCATGCCAACATGACCATCGCTTCCAGAAGGCTGGTCTTGCCGGCGGCGTTCGGGCCCCAGATGAGGTGGGGCCCGGGACCGAAGCTCGCGTCGAGCGACCCGTAGCCACGGAAGTCGAGCAGGCGGATCGTCTCGAACAGAGGGTTCCCGATCTGAGCGTGGGGCTTTAGGACGTGGTCCGGACAGGCATGACCACGTGGAGGTACTGGTCGTCACCGAGCGGCTTGAAGACGCCCGGCGAAAGCGGCCCATTCAACTCCAGGGCGAAGCGATCGGCCGTGACGTTGGTCAGGACGTCAGCGAGATAGCGCGCGTTGAACGCGATGGTCGTTCCATCACCCTCCACCGTCGCCTCGACCTGACCGACCAGGTCCCCGACCTCCGCATTGGCACTGACGGTGATCCCAGGCTCGCCGTCGGCACTCACCTGGAGCTTGACGATGTTCGCGGATTCATGTGCGATCAACGCGGCCGGGCGGACGGCCCGGAGCAATTCCTCTCGGTCGAGTTCGGCACGGGTGGTGTGGCTCTGTGGAACGACCTGCTGGTAGTTGGGGAATTGACCGTCGATCAGCCGACTGACAAGGTCGATCCCGTCGAGGTGGAAGACGATCTGGTTGCGGCCGCCGGTCAGGACGACCTCGACCGGGTCGTCAACGTCGGCAAGGATGCGAGTCAGCTCGTTGAGGGCGCGGGCCGGGATCACGACGCTCGTCTCCGGGACCGCATCGAGGATGGTGATGGTCTTCACCGCGATCCGGTAATTGTCGGCCGCGGCCAGGGTCAACTGGTCGCCCTCGAACTTGGCCAGGACGCCGGTCAAGATCGGGCGAGCCTCGTCAGTGGCCGCTGCGAAGGCCGTCTCGGCCAGGGCTCGCCGGAGGACGTTCTGGGCGATCCGTGTCGTCGGACGTTCACCGGCGGCGCCGATGGCCGGAAATTCGTCGGCGTCGATGCCCTTGATGTTCGTCTCGAACCGTCCGCAGCGGAGATGCAGGGTGTCGTTCGCCTGGAGCTCC
>SPCO01000145.1 GCA_004525275.1 Thermomicrobiales bacterium
AGGCTCCGGCTGCGATCCGGGTCAGGGCCTCGATCGTCCGATCCACTTCGGCTTCGGTGTTGTAGTGGACGAGTCCAAGGCGCAGGACGCCGCCCGTCTCGCCCTTGCCCAGGCGTTCGATGAGCCCGGTGGCGTAGAAGTCGCCGTCCCACGCAAAGATCCCAACGCGCGCGAGGGCTTCTGCCGCTGCCCGTGGCCCGACGCCATCGATCGAGACAGAGACGGTCGGGACGCGGGCGTCGAACCGGGCGGCGTCAGTGATGCCGTGGACGGACAAGCCGGTGATCCCATCCAGGCCGGTGATCAAACGAGTGACCAACCCTCGCTCGTGGCGGGCGATGGCAACCATCGCGGCGACGAGTTCCCTCCGCCGTTCGCTGGCCGCAGCGGCGCCGGGCGCACTGCCGACCTCGCCGTATTCGCGGCCCACGTCGCGGAGGTAGTCGGTTGCGGCAAGCGCGCCGGCGATCGACTCGAACGATTGGGTGCCGGTCTCCCAGCGATCGTGGGCGGGTCGAAGCTTGTACGTCGGCAAGGTGTCGAGGATCTCCGTCTTGCCGTACAGGATCCCGAGGTGCGGGCCGAACCACTTGTAGGCAGAGCAGGCCAGGAAGTCGGTGTCGAGCGCAGCGACATCGATCGGTCCATGCGGGGCATAGGCCACCGCATCGACAAAGGCCAGGGCACCGACTTCGTGGGCGCGGGCGATGATCTCTCCGACCGGATTGATCGAACCGACCGCATTGCTGGCGTAGCCCACGGCGACGAGCCTCGTCCTTGGCGAGAGCTTTGATTCGAGATCCTCGAGATCAAGCGTGACGTCATCGAGGTGGATATCAACGGTCTTGACCGTCGCGCCGCGATCCGCGGCCATCGCCCGCCACGGACCGACATTGGCCTCGTGGTCCAGGGTCGTCACGATGATCTCGTCGCCCGGACCCAGGGTCACCCCGATACTCCGGCTGAGGTGCATCGTGAGGCTGGTCATGTTCTGGCCGAACTTGATCGCGTGCGGATCTGATGCGCCCAGGAAGTCGGCGACGGCGGCCCGGGCCTCCTCCACGATCTCGTCTGAGAGCCGGCTCGTCACGAACGCACCCTCGTTGTTCGCGTTCGAGTGCGTGTAATACCCGACGACGGCGTCGATCACCCGTTGCGGGACCTGGGTGCCGCCGGGCCCATCAAGGAATGCGACCGGGCGCCCGTCCTGTTCGCGAGCGAGCGCCGGGAACTCTGCGCGTAGGGCCTCGACATCAAATGAGGGTGAAGGTGACATAGGCCGAGCGTACTCGACATGGGCGCGCCCTGCGGCGCTTCGCCCGGCCCTGCGGGGTGTCGCGCCGGATCCGCCCCGTATCGGCGTCAGGCGCTCGAAGCGACCGGCGGACCATTGTTCTGATGGCGCCACTGGCGGTTCTCGGCGTGAGGCGCCTCGATCCGCCTGGACGCAGCTTGAATTGGGCTCTTCGTCGATCCGGCCACCAGCTCGTTGGCCGGGTCAGGCGCCTGACGTCGACGGGCCGGTCGAAGCCGTCAGACCGGCCGCCTGGCACCGACCCGACACCCGATACCTATGGGAGTCGACCGAACCAGACCGCGGACATGCCGGCGCCGAGGACCACCAGGAGCAGGCCGACCCCCACGAGCGCGAAGGTGACTTCCTGGACCTCCTCGGTGAATCCGACCCGTGATTCCAGGCTGTCGTAGACGCTCGCCAGCTCCTCGGCCGTCGGAGCGTCGAAGGCCGTCCCACCGGTCGTCTCGGCGATCTGCTGCAGGGTCTCGGTATCGGGCGGGACATCAAGCGTTACCAGTTGACCGAGGTCGTCCCGGACCTGGACGGTGCCGTCCGGCGTACCCAGCGCGATCGTGTAGATCGGGACCCCAAGATCCTTGGCCCGGGCGGCCGCATCGAGCGGCTCGGTCTGGCCGATCGAGTTCGCGCCGTCGGAGAGCAGGATGGCGGCGACGAGTGGCTGGCCGGACGGCTCGTCCGTCGGCACAGTCGGTCCGCCCGAAGCGCCTGGAGTAAAGGTCGGACCGGGTGTAGCCGACGCGTCCGGTGTCTCAGCGTCCTGAGCCTGGATCCGCTCGGCGATGTCGAGCACCTGCATCAGGGCGTCGCCCATGGCCGTGCCGTCTCGGGCAGCCAGGCTGTCGAGGGCGGCCTTGAGCTGAGCTCGGTCAGCAGTCGGCTGGACCAGGGTGATCGGATCGGTGGCAAAGGAGACGATCCCGACCCGAACCTCGTTCGGCAGCTGATCGATGAAGGTCAGGGCCGCCGCCCTGGCCGCGTCGAGACGTGTCGGCGAGACATCCGTCGCGCGCATCGAGCCCGAGACGTCCATGGCCAGGATCACGGTCGCGTCTTCGCGCGGCACCGGGACGACCATCGTCGGCCGGGCCAGCCCGATGAGCAGTGCCGCGATGGCGCCCAGATACAGGACGGGCGGCAGGTGACGTCGCCACGACGGCCGCTTGGCAGCCAGATTGGCGAGAAGATCGAGGTTCGTGAAGCGGACGGCGTACCGGGTCCGACGTCGCTGCGCACAGAGGTAGAACGCGACGGCGAGGGGGATCAGCAGAAGGCCGAGGAGTAGCTCCGGGGCGAGGAAAGTCATGCGGGTCGTCCTGCTCGGTCTTGGGTCTTGGTGAAGCCCTGCGCCAGCGTCGGCAGCCAGGGGCCGTCGGTCGAGAGTCGGAGGTGGCGAACGGCCAGTCGTTTGAATTCGAACGCGAGGGCGGCCCGGTCCGCGGCCGCCGCTTCATCGAATTCGGCACGCAGTCGTCGATCGCCGGTGTCCACGCGGAGCGATCGGCCCGTTTCAGGGTCGACCAGGGTCAGGTCTCCGACATCGACCAGACGCTCCTCACGCGGATCGACGATCTCGAGGGCCACGATGGAATGGCGGCCGGCGATCTCGCTCATGACCGGGATCCAGTCCCGAGGCCCGCGAAAGTCGGACACGATGATGATCACGCCGGGCGTCGTACGGATTGCCGCGACCAGCGCAAGTGCACTCGCCGGCGAGGTCGGACCACCGCCCTCCTCCGGTGGTTCTGTGGCGACCGACCGCAACAGGCCGAGCATGCCTCGGCTGCCGCCGGCCGGCGGACTGACGGTCTCGCGGCCGGCTCCGAATGTGATGACGCCGAGTCGATTGCCGCGACGCGCCGCGAAACGCCCGACGACGAGCGCCGCGCCCTCCGCGACATCGATCTTGCGGCGGTCGGCCGTCCCGAAGTGCATCGACGGGGAGTGGTCGAGCAGGAGCCAGGCGGTGAGTTGTCGGTCGGGCACGTCCTCGCGGACCTGCGGGATCAGGGTCCTCGCGGTGGCGTTCCAGTCGATCTTGCGCACGTCGTCGCCGGGCTCGTAGGGCCGGATGCGGTCGAGCTCAAGGCCGTTGCCATGGCCGATCCCGAGATGATCGCCGCTCATTCGCCCGCCGACACGCCGATCGAGGCTGAGTTCGAGCTGACGCACGAGCCTGTCGGAGATCGGGCCGGGTCCCGGTCGGGACGCGGTCCGCACGCGGCTGCCGATGCGGGCCAGGTCCGAGGCAGGGCGCAGTGCTGGTGCTGCGACGGTCACGCGGTCGGCTCCATGGCCATCTCGATACGCGGAGCCGGCACGAGCTGTACGACGCGCTCCACGATCGTATCGGCGGTGATGCCGTCGGCGAGCGCGCTGTAGCTCATGACCAGGCGATGGCGGAGCACGTCCGGCGCGAGCGCCGTGACGTCTGACGGCAGCACGTAGCGGCGGCCGTGGAGAAGCGCCATGGCTCGTGCCCCGTGGATGAGGTTGATCGAGCCGCGCGGACTCGCGCCGTAGGAGACGTAGCTCTCGAGCTCCGGCGCGCCCCAGTAGGCGAGCTTGCGGGTCGCCTCGACAAGCCCGACCGCGTAGCTGATCAGACGCGGGTCGACGTAGACCTCGGTAACGGTCTGCTGGAGACGGAGCAGACCAGCCGCATCGAGGATCTCGCGCGACGGTGCGGCCGCCACGAGCGAGCGGGCCACGATCTGGGCCTCGTCGGTCGCGTTCGGATAGTCGAGCAGGATCTTGAGCATGAACCGGTCGACCTGTGCCTCGGGCAACGGGTAGGTGCCCTCGGCCTCGATCGGGTTCTCGGTGGCCAGGACGAGGAACGGCGTCGGGACCTTGAAGGTGTCGTGGCCGATCGTGACCTGGTGCTCCTGCATGACCTCGAGGAGGGCGGACTGCACCTTGGCGGGCGCCCGGTTGATCTCATCAGCGAGGAGGAAGTTGGCGAAGACCGGACCCTGCTCGACCTCGAATGAGCCCGTGTCCGGTCGGTAGATCCGGGTTCCGACCAGGTCGGATGGCATCAGGTCCGGGGTGAACTGGATACGCTTGAAGGTGCCACCGAGTACATCGGCCAGGGTCTTGATGGTGAGCGTCTTGGCCAGGCCAGGGACGCCTTCGAGCAGCAGATGGCCGCCGCTCAGCAGCCCGACGAGGATCCGTTCGAGCATCTCGTCCTGACCGACGATGACTCGCCGGATCTCGAACAGGATCGCCTCGGCCGTGGCGCGAGGATCGTTCGGATCGGGGAGGGCGCGGAGGTCGGCGGCAGTCGGCTTGGGCGTCGAGTCAGTCATGGCAGTCTCCGGAGGCAGGGTCGAGAGGGCACCGACATGACGGTGCGTTACCTCGACGTTCGCCGAGTTTTCTGAGGGTTCTCTGAGAACGCGGGCCCGCCCGGCTAACGTTTCGAAACCTTCGACGATCAGTGCCCGGCGGGTGCGTGCGCGCCCGGCCCCAGCGGCCGGCGGCCCGGCGACGCGGCCCGGGC
>SPCO01000175.1 GCA_004525275.1 Thermomicrobiales bacterium
GAGCAGGCCAGCCAGCGCGTTACCCTCGACGAATACCCGCAACTGATCCTTGTCCACGCCCGGGATCGGCACCGCAGCCAGGAAGCGGAAGACGATCAGCAGTCCGAGGACATACAGGATCCTGCGCCGGATATCCGGCGCGCGAAAGGCGTTGAGGAGCGATTCGAACACGGCTCAGGCGTCGTCGCCGGTCGGCTGCGCCGCCTGATCGTCCGGCGACGGTGCATCGTCGGCCACCGACGCTGCCTCCTCATCCTTCGGCGCACTCGCCTTTGTCCTGGGCTTCGCTCTGGCCTTCAAGGGCTTGGAAGCGGCCCGCGCTTCGGCGGCGGCGGCAGGAGCGTCGGCCGGAGCGGCCTCAGTCGCATCAGCTTGGGCGACGTCGGTTTGAGCGGTCACGCCCAGCGCGACAAGTGGAGTCGATGGGACCTCGAGGACGTTGACGCTTCCGCCTGCAGCCTCGATCTTCGCTCGGGCCGACGCCGTGAAGGCATCGGCGACGACGAACAACGGGACCGAAAGCTCGCCAGCACCGAGGATCTTGAGCGGCTTGTTGAGGGTGCGAACCAGACCCACTGCGCGAAGGATGTCCTGGTTCACGGTGATCGGTGCGGACTTCTTCGAGCTCTTCTTGTCGCCCTCGAACTCGAAGGCACCGCCGTCAGCCAGGGCGCCGATCGCGCCGACATTGACGACCTCGTATTCGACCTTGAAGCGGTTCTTGAACCCGCGCAGCTTCGGGATGCGAATGTGGAGCGGCGTCTGCCCACCCTCGAACCAGGCCGGGATGGAGCCGCCCGCACGCGCCTTCTGACCCTTGGTCCCACGGCCGGCGGTCTTGCCCTTGCCGGCGGCGATCCCGCGACCGACGCGCGTGCGCGCCTTGTTCGATCCTTCGGGTGGGCGCAGATCGTGGAGTTTCATGATTTCTCTCCGGTTTCAGATCCTGAGGCATCCGCGATCTCTTCGACGCTGACCAGGAACCGGACCTGGCGGACCATGCCCCGGGTCGCGGGATTGTCGGTCACGGTGCTCGTGCTCCCGATCCCGCGCAGCCCGAGCGCGCGGACCGTGGCCCGGTTTCGCGCGATATGGCTGATCGTGCTCTTGACCTGGGTTACCTTGAGCTTAGCGGCCACCGGATACCTCCGCGGCAGTCGGAGCCGGCTGCCCCGCGATGCGACTGACCAGCTTCACGCCGCGTCGGGCACCGAGTTCCTCGGCCGAATGAAGACTGCGCAAGGCTTCGATGGTCGCCCGAGTCACGTTGACCGGGTTCGTCGAGCCATGAATCTTGGACAGGATATCGCGCACGCCGGCCGCCTCGAGGACCGCCCGAACAGAGCCGCCGGCGATGACACCGGTTCCCTGCGAGGCGGGCTTCAAGAGGACGCTGCTCGCTCCGTACACGACCTGCACCTCGTGCGGGATCGTCGTCCCGACCATCGGGATCCGGATGAGGTTCTTCTTGGCATCCTCGACGCCCTTCCGGATCGATTCCGGGACCTCGCCGGCCTTGCCCAATCCGACTCCAACGTGGCCCGCGCCGTCACCGACGACGATGACCGCGCTGAAGCTGAACCGCCGGCCGCCCTTGACGACCTTCGCGACTCGATTGATCTGGACGACGCGCTCCTCGAGCGCGAGCTTATTTGGGTCGATGCGTGCCACTGGGGCTCCTTCCGATCAGAACTCGAGGCCGGCTTCGCGGGCGGCATCGGCGAGCGACTTGATCCGCCCGTGGTACCGGAACCCGGCGCGATCGAAGACAACGCGCTCTACCCCGGCGGCCTTGGCCCGCTGGGCAACCAGTTTCCCGACAGCCGCCGCCTCCTCCGACTTGGTCTGCTTGGAGCCCTTGAGCTCCTTCTCGACCGTCGAGGCTGCAGCGAGCGTCGTTCCCGACGCATCGTCGATGACCTGCGCGTAGATATGGTTGAGACTGCGGAAGACCGCTAGGCGCGGTCGCGCTTCGGAGCCCGCCAGGTGAAGACGGATCCGTTCGTGACGCTTGCGCCGGGCGGCGCCGCGGGTGGCGACCTGGGTCATCGTGTTCGTTCCTTGTTGCTCACGGGTTAGGCCTTGCCGCCGATCTTGCCGGCCTTGCCGGCCTTCCGGCGGATGTATTCACCGGAATAGCGCACGCCCTTGCCCTTGTAGGGTTCCGGCTTGCGTGTCGAGCGGACCTTGGCCGCGATCTCGCCGACGAGCTCCTTGTCGATGCCGATGACCGCAAGGCGGGTCGGGTTCTCGACTTCGAAGGTGATTCCCTCCGGGGGGTCGATCTCGATGGGGTGGCTGTAGCCCAGGTTGAGCGTCAGCTTGCGCCCGTTGAGTGCAGCACGATAGCCGACACCGCTGATCTCCAGGCCCTTGCGGTAGCCATCCGTCACGCCCACGACCATATTGTTGACCAGGGTCCGGGTCAGGCCGTGGAGCTGGCGGTGCATCTTCTGTTCGGTCGGGCGGGTGACGACCAGTGTCCCCTCTTCATGGCTGACGGTCATGTCCGGGTGCAAGGCACGGCTGAGGCTACCCTTCGGGCCGCTGACCGTGACGTTGCGACCGTCGATCGTGACGTCGACGCCCGACGGGACGGGGATAGGGAGGCGTCCGATACGCGACATGTCGTCCTGCCTACCAGACGAACGCGAGGACTTCGCCGCCCAGCTGCGCCTGACGCGCCTGCTGGCCGGTCATGATCCCGTGGCTCGTACTGACGATGACAATGCCCAGACCGCCGAGCACCCGCGGGATATCCGTCTTGCGAGCATAGACCCGGAGACCGGGCTTGCTGATGCGCTTGAGGCCGGACACGACCGGGACCTTGCCGTCGACGTACTTGAGGGTGATGCGCAGGACCGCCGTCGGGCCGTCCTGTTCCTCGGAGACATCGGCGATGAAGCCTTCGGTCTTTAGGATGCGGGCGATCTCACGCTTCGTTCGGGACGCCGGAACGACCACGTCCGTGTGGCGCGCTCTGGACGCGTTTCGAACGCGAGTCAGCATGTCCGCGATGGGATCGGAGATATTCATCGGTTCCCTACCAGCTCGACTTGGTAACGCCGGGCAGCTCGCCCAGGAGTGCTCGCTCCCGGAAGCAGATGCGGCACAGCGCGAACCGCCGGATGAAGGCACGTGGTCGTCCACACACGGTGCAGCGGTGGTACGCCTGCACCTTGTGCTTCGGGGTCCGCTTCGCCTTGGCGATCATCGATTTCTTAGCCATGTGTCTCCCTCCCCACGCCTACGAGGCGAAGGGCATGCCGAGGAGTTCGAGAAGCTTCTTCGATTCCTCGTCGGTCTTCGCCGTCGTCACGATGCTGATCTCCAGCCCGCGGAGACGGTCCACCTTGTCGTAATCGATCTCCGGGAAGGCAAGTTGCTCCCGGAGGCCGAGTGAATAGTTGCCCCGCCCGTCGAAGGACTTGCCAGGGATACCGCGGAAGTCGCGGATCCTGGGCAGGGCGAGGGTGGTCAGTCGATCCATGAAGTCCCACATCCGCTCACCGCGAAGGGTGACCTTGGCCCCGATCGAGTTGCCCGTCCGAACACGGAATTGGGCGATCGAGCGCTTGGCCTTGGTCACGATCGGCTTCTGGCCGGTGATGGTCGTCAGATCACCCAGCGCGGCGTCGAGTGCCTTGGCATTCGATAGCGCCTCGCCGAGACCGATGTTGACGACGATCTTCGAAAGTCGGGGGATCTCCATCGGATTCCCATACTCGAACTGCTTGTGCAGTGCCGGGGCGATCTCCGCCACGTAACGCTCCTGCAGCCGATTGGTCATCGCTTCACCTCCAGCTGCTCACCGCAGTGTCGGCAGACCCGGACGCGGCGGCCGTTCTCTAGGGTCGCGTGAGCGATCCTGGTCGGCTTTGCGCAGCTCGAGCAAACGAGCATGACCCGGCTGACCGGTAGCGGCTGCGCGATCTCCAGGATCCCGCCCTGCTGCATCTTCGGGATACGCTCGTTGGTCCCCGCCGATTGGCGCGGCTTGGTGTGCCGTTTGGCGATGTTCAGGCCCTCGACCACGACGAAGGTGCC
>SPCO01000052.1 GCA_004525275.1 Thermomicrobiales bacterium
CCGCCTTTGTGGAGTTGCCCGGTCGAGTGCAGGAACCGTGGACCGTAGCCCGCGGTGGTGGCATTGCGGGTGCGGTCACGGAGCACCGCGCGCAGCCGGGCGAATGCCTCGGTCCGAGCCGCGGTCGGCGCGATGAAGCCCTGCAGGCATAGGTAGGCGTTGGGTCGGCGGCGAGCCAGGTGGCGGGCCAACTCAACCACGACGTCGCCGGCGCCGGCGCCGGCCGTGAGCCTCAACGCCGCGTCTCCGAACAGGACCAGGCCGTCACCCGCGGCGATCGGCTCGGACGCCGGACCGTCGGACGTCTTGTGGCGCCCGATGCTGTCGAGTGCGTCGCGGGTCAACTGTTTCGCTTCCTCGACGTTCGGCTGGTCGAACGGGTCGATCCCGAGGACCGCCCCGGCGAAAGCCGTGGCGACCTCCCAGCGGACGAATTCGGCACCGAGATCGATCGGATCGCTGATCTCGATGCGGATGACCGGATGTCCGGTTCCTTCGAGCAACGACGCCAGCGCGTCGCGGTCCGCCCCCTCCGAGCCAGTGAGCGTGATCCGGACGAACGCCCGGTCATCGCCGTACGCTGCGGCTTCACCGAGTGGCTCGAGGTCGACCGGCACGATGCCGACGCCGTGCTTGCCGGTACTCTCGGCGATCAACTGCTCCAGCCACGCTCCGAAACTGCCGATCTCGTCGTCGATAAGGAATGTCAACTTGTCGCGACCAGCGGCTGCCAGCGAGCCGAGCGCCAGCCCCAGCGACAGGCCCGGGTTGATCGCCGGATCCGGCTCACGGCAAGCGGCCAGCATCGAGGACGCCGAGGCCAGGAGCGCGTCCAGGTCGATCCCGATGAGCGATGCGGGCACGAGCCCGACATAGGTCAGCGCCGAATAGCGGCCCCCGATGTCCGGTGGGTTGGTGAACACCTCGCGAAAGTCGTCCGTGTGGGCGATGGCCTCGACGCTCTTGCCGGGGTCCGTGATCGCCGCGAAATAGGCGCCCGGATGCTCGTAGACGTGATGCCGGATCGCCTCGAGGGCGGCCTCAGCACGGGCCCAGGCATAGGCCAGGAATGCGTTCGGCTCGGTCGTCGTCCCCGACTTTGAGGCGATGATCACGAGCGTCCGGATGGGATCAAGATCATCGAGCGTCGCCGCGACCGCCACCGGATCCGTCGAGTCGAGGATGCGTACCTCGGGATAGCCCTCGAGCGTGCCGAAGGTCCGGTCCAGGACGTCCGGCGCCAGAGTGCTGCCGCCCATGCCGGCGACGACCACCGTGGTGTAGCCCTCCTCCACGATCGCGTCGCCGAACCCTTCAAGCCCGGCGGTCCGGTCGGTGAAGTGGGCCGGGGCGTCGAGCCAGCCGAGGCGCTCCGAGATGGCCTGCCCGACCCGCTGGTCAGTCGTCCACAGGCCGACGTCCCGGGCGAACAGGCGATTTGCCCACTCGCCGGCCCGGGCTCGTTCGACGGCCGCCTCGTAGGCGACGGCGCCGTCAGCGAGGGCGAATCGGGGGGCGGCGAGGGCGGTCGAACCAGAGTCGGTCATGAAGGCCTCCGAGGGTGGTCGTCCATGGTACGCCGAGCGAGCCTCGGGTCACCCGGCGGCGCGGTCCTCGATCGCGCGGACCTTGTCCAGGCGTCGCTCGTGGCGCGCCTCGCCGCTGAACCGGGCTGCCAGGAACGCGACCGTGCACTCGAACGCGGGCTCGGATCCAACCACCCGCGCGCCGAGGGTCAGGACGTTCATGTCGTCGTGCTCCACGCCCTGGTGGGCGGAGTAGGTGTCATGGCACACGGCCGCCCGGATGCCCCGGATCTTGTTGGCCGCGACGGACGCGCCGACCCCGGAGCCACAGACGAGGACACCGCGATCCGCGTCGCCGGCAGCGATCGCATCGCCAAGACGTTCCGCGAAGTCCGGGTAGTCGTCGGTCGGATCGGAGCCGTCCCCACCGAGGTCGATCAGGTCATGCTCCGGGGTGGCCGAAGCCAGACGTGCGATCAGTTCGTCCTTGAGGGCGGCGCCGGCGTGATCGGCAGCAAAGGCGATGCGCATGCGGGAAGCATACGGCGCGCCGGCCGTGGGGCGCCGCGCGCCTGTCAGGCGCGCCTTTCCCGCCGCGCACCTGGCCGCCTTTCCCGCCGCGCACCTGTCAGGCGCGGGTTTCCCGCCGCGCGCCTGTCAGGCGCGGGTTTCAGACAGCTGAGCATGGCTTGAGCCGAGTTCCGACCGATCCTGCACGAATCGAGGTCCGGCCACGCTCATTCATGTGACACATGCGCCTCACAGACGCGCACCGTCGTGGCCCCGCCGCGTCCGAGCGTCAGCGGTGGCCCGGATCCATGTGGCCGAAATGGCCGCCGTCGACGGTTGCGATCCGGCCGCGGAGGCCTTCGCGTATGACCTGGCGGGCGACCTCGGTCACTCGGTCGACGGTGAACCCGAACTTGTCGAAGATCGTTCCGGCGGGCGACGACGCACCGAAGTGATCGAGGCCGATGACCGCGCCTTCGTCGCCGACCCAGCGCTCCCAGCCGAGAGAGATGCCGACTTCGATGCTGACACGCTTGCGAACGGCGGGCGGCAGGACCGAGTCCCGATAGGCCTGATCCTGGGCGTCGAACCGCTCCCAGCAGGGGAGTGAGACGACCCGAGTGGGGATGCCGTCCGCATCGAGCGCCTCGGCCGCGGCGAAGGCCAGCTGCAATTCGGACCCCGTCCCGATGAGGATCAGATCCGGGTTTCCACCCGACGCTTCGCGCAGGACATATCCGCCACGGGCGACGCCTTCACGGGCCAGTTCTGCGGTGCCGGGCAGGGTCGGCAGCTTCTGGCGGGTCAGGGCCAGGGCGACTGGACCATCCCTTCGCTCCGCTGCGAGGGCCCAGGCGGCCGCCGTCTCGTTCGCGTCGCCCGGGCGGACGAACCACAGGTTTGGGATCGCGCGGAGGGCCGCGTAGTGCTCGACCGGTTGATGGGTCGGACCGTCCTCGCCCAGGCCGACCGAGTCGTGCGTCCAGACGTAGGTGACGTGAAGACCCGAGAGGGCTGCGAGACGGACCGAGCCGCGCATGTAATCGCTGAAGGTCAGGAAGGTGGCGACGTACGGGATGAAGCCACCGTGGTAGGCGAGTCCGTTGGCGACCCCGCCCATCGCATGCTCGCGGACGCCGAAACGGATGTTCCGTCCGGCGTCATCGGCGCTGAAACTCGGTTCGCCCTTGACGTCGGTCAGGTTGGATTCGGACAGGTCCGCAGCCCCGCCGAACAGTTCGGGCAGGCGCGGCGCCAGCGCCGCGATCGCGTCCTGACTGGCGTTCCGGGTCGCGACCTCCGTGCCGGCCGCATACCGTTTCAGATCCGTGTCCCATCCATCCGGCAGACTCGCCGCCACGACCCGCCGCCGGAATTCCGCGGCGACGTCAGGATGCGCCTCCCGATAGGCGTCGTAGCGCGCTTCCCAGTCGGCGAACATCGCCTCACCCGCGTCGACCGCCGAACGGAAATTGGCCGCCGAATCCTCCGGGACGTAAAACGATCGATCCGGATCCCAGCCGTAGGCCTCCTTGGTCAGGCGGACCTCATCCGGCCCGAGTGGCGCACCGTGCGCTTTCTGGCTGTCGTGCTTGTTCGGGCTACCAAACCCGATATGCGTGCGAACTGCGAGCAGGCTCGGGCGGTCGTCCGCTCGGGCGGCCGCGATGGCGGCCTCGATGGCGACGGGGTCGTTGCCGTCCTCCACGCGCTGGGTATGCCATTTGTAGGCATCAAACCGGGCCAGGACGTCTTCTGACCAGGCCATCGTCGTCGGCCCATCGAGCTGGATGCCGTTGTCGTCATAGAGGACCACCAGCTTTCCGAGGCGAAGATGGCCGGCCAGGCTGGCCGCCTCCGAAGCGATCCCCTCCTGGAGGTCGCCGTCCGATGCGATGACGTACGTTCGGTGATCGACGATCGCGTGACCGGATCGATTGAATTCCGCGCCCAGGCGGCGCTCCGCGATGGCCATCCCGACGGCGTTGGTCAAGCCCTGTCCTAGCGGCCCGGTGGTCGCCTCGACACCAGGTGTCAGCCCGTATTCCGGGTGGCCGGGCGTGATGCTGCCCCACTGTCGGAAGGATTCGAGGTCTTCGAGTGAGACCGCATAGCCGGTCAGATGGAGCAACGAGTACAGCAGCATGCTGGCGTGGCCCGCGCTCAGCACGAATCGATCGCGATCAGCCCAGTCCGGGTGGGTGGGCGCATGGCGCAGGAAGCGCGTCCACAACACATAGGCCATTGGCGCGGCGCCCATCGGCGCACCGGGATGGCCCGAGTTCGCCTTCTGGACGCCGTCGATGGAGAGTGTCCTGATCGTATCGATGGACAGCTGGTCGAGATCGGTGGTCAGGGTCATGAGAATCATTGTAGTCGTGACCCGGCTATCCTCCGAGACATGCCTCCCATCCCGCGGCCCGGGCGACCCCGAAGGCCACGGCGCCCGGCTCGCGGACCAAAGATCGTCGTTCTCGGCGACCTGATGCTCGATGTCGTCATGGCGCCGACCCGGCCGCTGGAGGCGGGCACTGACGTTCCCGGTCGGGTCGCACTCGTCCAGGGTGGCTCGGCGGGCAATACGGCGCGCTGGCTGGCTCGACTCGGGGCCCGTTCCAGTCTGATCGCGGCAGTCGGGCGCGATGTCGCCGGACGCGCCCTGGTCGCCGCGCTTCGACAGGACGGGGTCGCGCCCCATGTCATTCGAGTCAGTGCGGTCCGGACCGGCCGCATCGGGGTGTTCGTGACGCCCGACGGTGAGCGAAGTTTCGTGGCGGATCGGGCCGCCGCGGATCGCCTCGAACCGGCCGACCTGCGTGCCGCCTGGTTCGACCGCGCAGATGCGCTCCATCTGCCGGTCTACTCGCTGCTTGGGGCACCGCTCGGGCTGGCCGGCCAGCGGGCGATCGAACTGGGAAGATCCGCCGGCGCTTCGGTGAGCGTCGATCTCGCCTCGATCGGGCCATTGCTGGCGGATGGCCGGGGCCCGGCTCAGGCACTCATCGCCGACATCGCCCCCGACCTGTTGTTCGCCACGGCGTTGGAGGCCGAGGCGCTACTCGGGCTTCGCGACCCCGAAGGCTTGCTCGACCTTGCCCAGGTCGCGGTGGTCAAGCGGGGGCCCAAGGGCTCCACCGTGTTGACCCGCCTGGGAACCGGGCGCTCAAGGTTCGAGATCGCCACGGAACACCTGGCCACCCGTGACACGACGGGTGCCGGGGATGCCTTTGATGCCGGCTTCCTCGTCGGCTGGTTTGGCGCTCGGTTGGCTGGTCGATCATTGTCTGTGTCACTGCAGCGGGCTGCGTTGGCAGGACATCGCGCGGCGGCACGCCAGATCTCAACGGCGCGTCCCGAGCTACCGCTCGCATGATCATCGACCGACTCGACGTCGGCCACGAGGTCCGGGCTGCCCTCGCCGAGGGCCGGGCAGTGGTCGCGCTCGAATCGACGCTCATCAGCCACGGCTTGCCGTATCCAAAGAACCTGGAGGTCGCGACGGCGTCCGAAGCGGCCGTGCGGGCAAGTGGGGCGATCCCGGCGACCATCGCGGTGCACGGCGGTCGGCTGTTGGTCGGTCTTGACGGGGCCGCGTTGTCTGCCCTGGCCACCGCGCCGACAGGATCGGTCCGCAAGGCCGCGCGACCGACGCTCGCTGCGGCACTGGCTGACGGCGGCTGGGCCGCGACAACGGTCTCGGCGACGATGATGGCCGCGCATGCCGCTGGTATCTCCGTCTTCGCCACCGGTGGGATCGGCGGCGTCCATCGGGGTGCACTCGGTGGCGTCGCGCCGACCTTCGACATCTCATCGGATCTCGAGGAGCTTGGGCGGACCCCGATGGCCGTGGTATGCGCCGGCCCGAAGGCCATCCTCGACGTGCCGGCGACGCTCGAGTACCTCGAGACTCGCGGAGTGCCGGTCATCGCTCTCGGTCAGGCGGATCTGCCCGGTTTCTACGCTCGCTCGGCGGGGATCCCGGCGCCCATGTCCGCGCCAGATGTCGCGGCCACCGCCGAGATCGTGGCCGTTCACCTGCGAGTCGGGTCGGGCGGCGTCCTGGTCTGCGTTCCTGTCCCGGAAGCGGATGCCCTCCCAGGCGAGGTCATGCGCGAGGCCGTCGACCGGGCCACGGCCGAGGCCGCCGCGGCTCGTGTTGCCGGGCCAGCCCTGACGCCTTGGCTGCTGGGACGCATCGCCACGCTCACCGATGGTGCCTCGGTCCGTGCGAATACCGCCTTGATCGTCAACGACGCGGCGGTAGCCGGGGCGCTGGCCATGGCGCTGGCGGTCTCACTGGCCGCCACGACTCGACCGCCGGTTTGAAGCCTTGCCCGCCGCTGAGGCCGTCGGTACACTTCGTCTGGGTCGGCTTCGGCCCGCGTTCTCTCGAGGAGGCCCACAACGGATGCGGATCTACGAGGGCAGCGCGCGCCAGGATTTTGAGGAAGTCTTCCGCTCGATCGGCGCGTTCCTCGATCAACGCGGGATGCGTGACGTGCTCCTGCTCGAAGCGCCCGACGGGTTCATCGTCCAGGGCCTCGCCATCTCGGGAACGTCGACTGGGACTTGGTCGGAGACGATGGGCACGGCGAACAAGGAGACGCTGACCTTCCTCGACGATGACATCGCCCGATTCATGGAGGAAGCGTCCGCGCGCCGCGGCGCTCCGGTCGCCGCGCCGGCCAGCCCGGCCGGTCACTACGAGGCCGCGTTCCGAGTCCTCGGGCGGTACATGGATGACCAGAAGCCGCGCGACGTGTTCTTCTTCGAGCAGGAGGGCGCGTTCGTGCTCCGCCTGCTCATGGGCGGGCAGGCCGGCAACAAACACGTGCTGGCGGAATTCACAAAGGACGACATCGCGGAGATGGTCGCGCGAGGACCGAGCCTTCGACACTCTGAGGTCAAGGAGTGAGCCGTTTCCGCGACCGCGTATCATGGAGCCAACAGTCGAATCAGGAGGTCCATCCATGAAAGCCCTCAAGACCGTAGCGGTCGCCCTGGGGATCACCCTCGCGGCCTTGATCGTCATCCCGCTGGCCGTCCTTGCCGGCCTGTTCATCTGGCTCAAGGTGACCGAAGAGGACGACGAAGAGCTGCTCGAGCTCGATCAGGAAAGCGCCTGATCGGTACCGACACCGGGACCAGACCGAACGAGACGCCCGCCGAACCGGCGGGCGTCGAACTGTCCGACGTGCTGCAGACGACAAGGCCGAGCGATTCGACCGCCCGCGAGCGGCGCCTGGCCGAACTCGCGGTCGTGGTCGTCATGGTCTTCTGGGCGGGGAACTTCATCGTTGTCAAGGGCGCGATCGCCATCCTGCCGCCGGTCGGGTTCACGTTCCTCCGGTACGTCGTCGCCGCCCTCAGCCTGATCATCCTGCTACGTTGGCGCGAGGGCCGGTTCAGCGTGCCCCGCGGCGATGTCGCCAAGATCCTCATGCTCGGGATGGTCGGGTTCGGGTTCTACCAGGTGCTCTGGACGGTGGCCCTGCAGACCGTTCCAGCGGGCGATTCGGCGCTCCTGATCGCCGCCACGCCGGTCATGACCGCCCTCCTGGCGATGGCTATCGGGGCCGACACTCCGAATGCGATCAAGTTGATCGGCGCCTTCGTCTCGTTCACCGGGGTCGGACTCGTGATCGCGGCTGGGCAGGGCCTGACGCTTGGAGCCTCGATCGGCGGCGATCTGCTGACCCTTGGGGCAGCCGCATGCTGGGCGATCTACACGGTCTTTGGCGCCCGGATCCTGCGCCGCCACTCGCCGCTCGTGACGACGACCTGGGCGATCGTGGCTGGCACGTTGTTCATGGCGCCCATCGGGATCGGGCAACTTGCCACATCGGATCTGTCGGGGTTCGGGTTGCCCGTCATCCTCGCGATCATCTATTCGGGAATCCTGGCGGCCGGGTTTGCCAATGTCATCGTATTTCACGGCGTGAAATTGCTGGGGCCGACGCGAATCACGGCGTTCCAGTTTCTCGTCCCGGCACTGGCCGTCGTGATGGCCGCGGTCTTCCTGGCCGAGCCCATCCGGCCGATCCAGGTCGTCGGCGGCGCGGTCATCCTGGTCGGCGTCGCGCTGCTCCGGCGTGGCGCCTGGCCAAGTGGGGGACGTGTCCGCCGGGTCATCGGCGGGTTGGCGCGTTGATCACGCCGGGTGGGTCGGCACCGGCCGTCCCGCCGCTCCTCCCGGGGGAGCCGCCGCTGGCCATCCTCATGGACTACGACGGGACGATCGCCCAGACCGATGTCTCCGACACCGTCATGGCCGAGCACATTCCTGGCGACTGGGAGGCGGTGGTCGCCGCCTATGACGCGGGTCTGTCCGGCTCGCGCCGGCTCACGGAGTTCGAGATCGGGCTCGTGGATGTTCCGGTGGCCGACCTGTTGGCGAC
>SPCO01000177.1 GCA_004525275.1 Thermomicrobiales bacterium
CACAGCAACGAGCTGCCGTGGCGCGAATCGCTGGCCGACCTGATCGTCATCCCGGAGGATCACGATGGGCGGATCGACGTCTCGGCGCTGGAGCGCGCGCTGGCGGCGCACGTCGATCGCCCGCTCAAGATCGGGTCGTTCTCGGCCGCATCCAACGTGACCGGACTGCTGACCGATACCCGGTCGATCTCGATCCTCCTCCACCGCCACGGCGCGCTCTCGTTTTGGGACTATGCCGCCGCCGCCCCCTACGTGTCGATCGCGATGGGACCGTTCGCAACGGGTGAGACGGATCCGCTCGCCTATCACGACGCGATCTTCATTTCGCCCCACAAGTTCATCGGCGGACCGGGGACCCCGGGGGTCCTCGTCGCGCGCAGGGAGCTCTTCAAGAACAGCGTGCCGAGCATCCCGGGTGGGGGAACGGTGGCCTATGTCAACCCGACGGAGCACCGCTACCTCAGCGAGATCGAGCACCGCGAGGAGGGCGGGACCCCGGCCATCGTCGAGTCGATCCGGGCTGGGTTGGTCTTCTCGCTGAAGGCGTCGGTCGGGACCGAGGCCATCCGGGAGCGCGAGGAATCGTTCATCCACCGAGCGATCGATCGCTGGTCGCGCCACCCCGAGATCGAGATCCTCGGCAACCCGGCTCTCGACCGGCTGTCGATCGTATCCTTCGTCGTCCGGCTTTCCTCGACCGACGGCACCCGCCGATATCTCCATCACAACTTCGTCGTCGCGCTACTCAACGACCTGTTCGGGATCCAGGCGCGCGGGGGCTGCTCCTGTGCCGGGCCGTATGGCCATCGGCTGCTCGGGATCGACCTCGACCGTTCACACGAATTCGAGCGCGAGATCGGACGCGGCAGCGAGGGGATCAAGCCGGGCTGGATTCGAGTCAGTTTCAACTACTTCATCAGCGAGGCGGTCTTCGACTTCATCCTCGCCGCTGTGGAATTCGTGGCGACCGATGGCTGGCGACTCCTGCCCCAATATGGATTCGAACCCCGTCCGGTCTGTGGCGCCACAGCTCGGGCACAGCCGACCCACCACTCAGCCTGCACGACGTGTCGTTCGACGGTGGGGCGATGCGCTGGCCGGCCCATCGGCGAACCGAACCGGAGAGCCGCCTGGCCGACTACCTCGAGGAGGCTCGAGCGATCGTCACGTCCGAGCCGTCGCCCGGCTCGGCTCCGGAGCATCTCGTCCTCGACGGCGACTTTGAGGCGCTCCGGTGGTTTCCTCTGCCCGACGAGATCGTGAGTCAAGGCTGATCGCCGGCGCCGCCCCCAGGCCCACCGATACCGTCAGGATCGGCTCATGACTGACAGTGAGTACCTCGTCGCCGGAGAGGGATCCCTGACGTACCGGCGTGTCCTGCGCGAGGCGCGGGGGATGTTCCGGCTGGGCTATGCGCGAGTGGCCTTGGTCGCTGTCGTTCTGTTCGTGCCCCCGCCCCTCCTCATCGCTTGGCTGGACGGGTTGCGCGACGTACTCGAGGTCGATTCGAGGCTCATCCTCGGGCTCGGCTTCGTCATCGGGCTCCTGATCGCGACTGCTATCAGGCTCCTGGGCCCGGTCGTGTACGCGGGCTATCTCGATGAGGCCGTCGGCCGCCAGTACTTTCACGGCGAACGCATCCGTTTGCGCGAGGTTCTGCGTTCGCTGCCCTGGATCCGGCTGATCTCCGCGGATATCGTCCTGGTCGTCGGCACCCTGATCGGGCTGGCCCTGTTCGTCATCCCGGGCATCATCTTCATGACGCTTTTCGCGCTCGTCGGCCCGGTCATCGTCCAGGAGAAGCACGGACTCGTGGACGGATTCAGGCGCACCTATGAGCTCAGCCGCAAGGCCTGGCGGATGATCCTCGTGCTGGTACTCGGCCTCATCGCCGTCGAGAGCGTCTTCGACGAGATCGTCCACGAGGCCCTCCACGATTCAGGGCTCGGCGTCCAGATCGCTGTGGAGTGGGCAGTCGCGGCAGTCGTAGGTGGGATCGTGGGCCTCGTCGAGGTCGCCCTCGCCAGCGAGCTCATCGCCCGCAACCCGTGGGAACGACGCTAGGTCCGATCAGACGGCGCTGCCGGTCGGGTTCGAGGTGGGTTCCGTGGAAGGTTCCGGTCGTCGGCCGACAAGGAACCAGGTCTGGACCATGCCCTTGCCCTTGACCTCGATTTCGCCGCGCGGCTCGCATTCGAATGCGGTGTTGATCAACTTGTAGGTAGGCTCGGCGATCTGGATCCGGCCGGGCATGCCGTGCGACTCCATCCGACTGGCGACGTTGACGGCATCGCCCCACAGGTCGTAGATGAACTTGCGGCGGCCGATGACGCCGGCCACGACTGACCCTGAGTTGACCCCGATGCGCAGCCGGATGAACCCGCCGTCCCCTCGTCGATGCCGGCCGGCCAGCTCGCACATCTCGAGCGCCAAGTCGGCCATGACGGTGGCGTGATCGATCCGTGGCTCCGGGACGCCAGCAGCGACCATGTAGGCGTCGCCGATGGTCTTGATCTTCTCCACGCCGTACCGGTCGACGAGGTCGTCGAAGTCGGAGAAGAGGCGATCAAGGACCCCAACGACGTCCGCCGGTGACAGTCCGGTCGACATCGGCGTGAAATCGACGACGTCGGCGAACAGCACGGTGACTTGGTCGTGATGCTCGGCCATCTGGCTCTGGTCGAGCTTCAGCCGTTCGGCGACGGAAGCCGGAAGGATGTTGAGCAACAGGCCGTCCGCGCGCTCTTGCGCGTCCTGGCGTTGCCGGGCGAAGGTCGCGAGAAGGAAGAACGCGGCGAACGATACGCCGATGATGTTGAGGGCCATGAACGTGAGGACCATCGACTCCGGTAACGCGGAGGGCTCGGACCGGACGAAGTTCGCGACCGGCGTGGTGATGATGACGAACAGGAGAAAGACCCCGAACCAGCGCCACGCCCGACGCGGGCTCTCGAACGCGATCGCGCCGAGCGGCGCCAGGAACGCCCATAGGACGACGCCACTCGATGCGACCAGCCCTCCGAGGGTGACCCCGAGGAGGAACGGGGTGACCAGGATGGCTCCGAGTTCTGCCCGACGCAGAAGGGTAAAGCTGCGCGTCCGATCGAAGGCGACCAGCGCGATGACCGAGAAGATCGAATAGCTGAGCGGCAGCGCCGCAGCACCCGCCTCCCCGTTGGCCCAGTAGAGCGCCGCCCAGATGACCCCGACCGGCAAGACGAGGATCGAGAACAGGATGATCAACGCCTTGCGGACCCGCAATTCGGCAGGATCCCCTGGATCTGAGCCGATCGCCGCGACGAGATCGATCAGGCGCGTGCCGAACCGCCGCGACATCTCCCTCACGATCAGGCGGTCAATGCTCGTCCGCGTTCTCGCCGAGGCGTTCCCCAGCCTCGATCCGGATCGGTAGCCGGTTCTCGGCGGGGGTCAACGGGCAGGAGAACTTCGCGTCGTAGACGCACGACGGATGGTAGGCAAGGTTGAAGTCGATGACGTACGTGCCGTCCTCTTCGGCTTCGAGGTCCATGTACCGGCCTGCACCGTAGGTCTCGGTTCCGCTCGTGGCATCGAGGTACGGCAGGAAGAGCGAGTGCGAATGACCGCCATCGAAGACGTAGGCGGTCAGCCTGCGGGGCGCACCATCGAAGTCGAACGTGAAGGTGCCGGCTCGACTGGCGGGCCGAAGCTGACCGTCCGAGGTCGGGATCTGGAACGTCGAAGGCTCGTTGCCCTCATACGGTTGGAGGGTCAGCGACTCGAACCGGAGGGCCTCGTCCACTGCGAAGTACGGCAACCCGCTGAAATCGTGACGCGCCTCGTGCGGGATGGGGCTGCTCGGGGAGTCTCGAAAGAAGGCGTCCTTGCTCTGGCGGAATGCCTCGACCTGCGTCGCGTAGTCCACCTGCTCGTGGTCATGATCATGGTCGTCATGGTGTTCGTGATCGGTCATACCAGCGCCCTCCCGACGACTGCCTGAGCTTCCTCGATGATCCGCTCCAGATGCGCTTCGTCGATGAAGCTCTC